>CAZPYZ010000001.1:0-34269 GCA_964590215.1 uncultured Dehalococcoidia bacterium
ACCGCAAGGATCAGCAACTGGAGCCCGATGAAGAGCAGGGCCACGGTCAGTTCCCTGGATCCTGAACCGCCTGACATCCGGTGGGAACCTTGGTCGTTGCCCTCGAAACGAACCGGCACCGCGGCTCCTACAAGACTTCTGAGCCTCAGGCAACGGCCTTCCAAACGTCTGACGTACCTCGGTCCATATCCGACGGTGTACGTGGCCATCCGAATCTCCTTAGCCAGCAGCTGCCAGAGCCGGACGCCCTGCTGGAGCCCTCTGCTTCAACTCGGTCGGGATCCGAATGACGGCGCCCTCTCTTCGGGCAGACGTTTCGGGGTCTTCTAGATCTAGCGGAGGGAGCGCGGCCACGGACGCGTGAGCTGTGTCCCGCCGCTGGACCTCCAGCAGCCGGTCAGGCAGGCCAAGGTAGCCGGCCGCACTTTGGACTACCCCAGCCTCGAAAAGGTCGTGGAACCAGCGCCGGCCGGCAGGGTCTCGGAACAGCAGGTGGTCCAATATCACCCGGCAACCCGAGACGCGCAGCAAGGCAGCGAGGTGAGCCCGGCACGTTTTGAGGCCCGCCGCAGTCACCGGAGCGTCCTGATGGCCCATCCGGTAGGTCGCCGCCCCGCTGACGTACACCACCTCGGGGCTCTGTTGAAGAATCCAATTCACTGCGGCCGGAGAGAGGGGCCCTTGGGCATCAGAGCCGTGTACGAAGCAACGGTCTCCAGATCGGACCGCCACCGCCATCACGGTGCCGGAGCCTGAAGATGCCTCGGGAAAGGGAGGCGAGAAGGTGAGGGACACGTCCCGCCAGTTCACGGTCCTCCCGCTAACTAGATCGAAGTTCCTGCCCGTCCGTTCGAGCCGTTGGAGCAGGTCCCGTGCGCGCAGCCTCTCGGCTGCATCGCTCGGTTGTTTCAGGTAAACCGCAGCGGAGGAGAGGACATAGGGCAGCAGGTTCATGTGTTCATCCTGGTAACGGGTCACGACAACGGCATCCACCTGGCACAGCGTACCGATGATGCAAGAGACGGCGTCTTCGTAGGCCTGGCGCTCCGCCGCTGTCGGCGGGAGGCCGTAGCGAAGGGGGGCCAGGGCAGCCCCCGGGTCAACCAGAACCCGAACACTTCCAGTGTCCACCAGCGTGGCCATGGAGCGTACGCCGAGAGATTCGGCGGCGAGTGGGATGATCTCCATGGGCGCATCTCCTCGAATACATGTTCTAGTCTTGGGATCACATAGTAGAACGGGCTTTCTGATCTGTCAAGGGGGTCTTCTTGGTAACGGGCAAAAAAAGGCGGGGACACAGCCCCGCCCATTACCACACGGCAGGCTGGCTCAGGCCATGACGTCGGCGGCCGCCTTACAGCACTCGTCGTCTTGCTCGGGTGTGCCCCCACTAACACCGACGGCACCGATCACCGCGACCTTCTCCTCGATGGGCAGGCCTCCCCCCACGGCCATGACCCGTCCTTGAGTTGAAGCTACTAGGCTGGTGAACCAACTCTCTTGGGCCATGGCGGTAAGCTGGCTGGTCGGCTGCTGGAACTGCGCGGCGGTGTAGGCCTTGTTGATAGCAACGTCCAGGCTCAAGGGGCGCGCCTTGTCCATCCGCCCCACTGCAATCAGGCGACCACCCTCATCGACAACCGCGGCTGTAACCGCTATGCCGAGATCCTCCGCCTTGGCGTGGGCCGCCTCCACCATCTTCAGGGCTTTGTCCACCGGGATCGGCATAGGAACCTCCTCCTCGCTGTCAGTTACGCACGGCTGCGAGTATAAGGCGCACCTGGGCATGGAGCAACGCGTCTTGCGTCGGGGCAGGTAGGCCGATAAGACGTTCGCGTCCTTCCAGGAGAGCGTCTGTAACGGAGCTGTAATCGAGGCGTAACAAGTTTGAAACAAACTCGCCTTACCTTTCGACATAAGGGCGCGGGCTGCCGTGCCCCAGTCTCTCAGTGCTCCCCGTAGCCTGAGCGCACCAAGGAGGCTCTCGGGGGAGGGAAAGGATAGGACATGCCTGGGATCGACACGGGCGATACTGCATGGGTGTTGGCGTCTTCGGCTTTGGTCATGTTGATGACACCAGCGCTTGGGTTCTTTTATGGGGGGCTGGTTCGGGGGAAGAACGTCCTGGCCACCATCATGCAGAGCTTCTTCATCCTCGCGCTTATCAGCGTGCAGTGGGTGCTGTGGGGGTATAGCCTGGCCTTCGGGCCGGACATCGGTGGCGGTCTCATTGGAAGCCTGGAGTGGGTGGGCCTTGTCGGGGTTGGTGCAGAGCCCAACGCCGCGTATGCCGCCACGATCCCCCACCAGGCCTTTGCCATCTTCCAGATGATGTTCGCGGTGATCACGCCTGCCCTCATTACCGGCGCCTTCGCCGAACGGAAACGGTTCAGGTCCTTTATCCTCTTCACCCTGCTCTGGGCCACCCTGGTCTACGATCCCATTGCCCACTGGGTGTGGAGCTGCGGGGCGGTGGACGCAGCCGGCGTCTGCACCAGCCCCGGCTGGTTGCGGGCCCTTGGCGCGCTCGACTTCGCCGGCGGTACCGTGGTGCATATCAGTTCCGGTGTCTCCGCGCTGGTCGCCGCCTTCGTCCTGGGGCCCCGCCTGGGCTTTGGCCGGGAGGAGATGCAGTACGACGATGCCCGGATGGTAGTGCTGGGCGCGGCCCTTCTCTGGTTCGGGTGGTTCGGCTTCAATGCTGGCAGCGCGGTGGCCTCCGGCGCGCTGGCCACCTCGGCTTTCCTGGTCACGAACACCGCCACCGGCATGGCGGCCCTCACCTGGATGACGGTGAGCTGGATCCACAAGGGGAGCCCGAGCGTCATCGGAGCTGCGGCGGGTGCCGTCGCCGGCCTGGTGGCTATCACCCCCGCGTCGGGCTTTGTCGACGCTCGTGCCGCGATTCTCATCGGCCTCGGCGCTGGGGTCTTTTGCTACCTCGGGGTGGAGCTGAAGAACCGGCTGCGAGTCGACGACGCTCTGGACGTCTGGGGCGTCCATGGGGTCGGCGGAACCTGGGGCGCTTTGGCGACCGGCCTGTTTGCCACCACCGCCGTTAACGCCGCCGGTGCGAACGGACTCTTCTTCGGCAATCCGGGCCAGTTCCTCATCCAGTTGCTGGCAGTGGCAGTGACCTGGGTCTATGCCGGCGTCATGACCTTCATCATCCTGAAAGTCGTGGAGGCTCTCATGGGTCTGCGGGTGCCCGAAGAGCAGGAGGTCACGGGCCTGGACATCGCTCAGCACGGCGAGCCAGCTTACCGGCTGTAGCGGCCTCCAACATTTAACATGCAGTTCACTCACGCGTAACATGGTCGTAACATTCTGGCTTTAGCCTGACACTCAGTTAGTCTAAGAACTAATCAGGAGGAGCGTAATGGATATCGGTCTCGTCGCTAGTCTGATTGCATTCGGTGGCCTGGTAGCCAGTTGGGTGACGCTTCCAGAGAAGCGCTAGGTTCGTCAGCCGGAAACAGCCAGGCCCCTCCTAGTGAGGGGCCTGTTCTTATGCCCAAAGGGCGTATAATCAGCCCCGGTGATTTCGCTCCCAGGGGCATGTCGCATGGTTGGGACCATCCTGGTCTACGCTGACGATCTGCTGAGCGGGGTTCAGGTCCGGGATACAGCAGAAAAGCTCGGCTACTCCGCCAGCACCGTGGCCTCCCTCGAGCCGCTCATCGATAAGCTGGCGTCCTCCCCCCAGATCCTCTTGGTGGACTTTGCAGCCCGCCCGGATTGGCCCGCCATCGTGGCGGCAGCCAGAGAGCAGGGCACGCCTCTCGTCGCCTTCGGCAATCACATGGACCTGTCTAGCCGAGAACAAGCCCTTTCCGCAGGCGTCGATGCGGTCGTGGCCAGCTCACTAATAGCCACGGATCTTCGGGGAGTAATCAGGAAGTATGGCCGGGGGGAATGAGGCGCCGGTCTCACTCCCCAGGCCAAGGAGGCCTTCATGGCAACTCGGATCGGCATTAACGGCTTCGGCCGCATCGGCCGGCAGGTCCTGCGTAGCATCATGGAAAACCACCAGGATGCACTGGAGGTCGTGGCAGTTAATGACCTCACCGATACCCGCACCAACGCCCACCTCTTCAAGTACGACTCGAGCTATGGCGCCTACCCGGGCACGGTGGAGGCCCGTGAGGATGGCATGACCATCGACCGCCAGATGATCAAGGTCTTCGCGCAGCGAGACCCAGCTCAGATCCCTTGGGGCGGCGTCGGCGCGGACATCGTCGTCGAGTCCACGGGTGTGTTCACTGATGCCAAAAAGGCGTCAGCGCACCTCCAGGGCGGCGCCCGCAAGGTCATCATCTCCGCTCCCGCGCGCAACGAGGACATCACTCTCGTACTGGGCGTAAACGAGGAGCGCTACGACCCCCGTAACCACCACGTCGTGTCCAACGCCTCCTGCACCACCAACTGCATCGCTCCCATTGTGAAAGTGCTCCATGACACCTTCCGGATGTCCAGGGGGTTAATGGCAACGGTGCACTCGTACACCAACGACCAGAGGATCCTGGATCAGTTTCACGAGGACCTGCGACGAGCCCGTTCCGCGGCGATGAGCATCATTCCCACCAGCACCGGCGCAGCCCGCGCCGTGACCCTGGTTATCCCGGAGCTGCAGGGCAAGATCCACGGCATCGCCTACCGGGTGCCCACCCCGACGGTTTCCGTAGTGGACTTCGTGGCGGACGTGGAGCGGGACGTGGATATCGACGCGGTGAACGACGCCTATCGGGAAGCGGCGGCTAAGTCCTTGAAGAGCATCCTCGAGGTCTGTGAGGAGGAGTTGGTCAGTATGGACTTCAAGGGCAACCCCCACAGCGCCATCGTCGACTCGCCCAGCACCATGGTCGTCGACAAGCGCATGGTGAAGGTGGTCGGCTGGTACGACAACGAATGGGGATACTCCTGCCGGGTAGGGGATCTGGCCGCGTTTATGGCGAAGCAGGGGTTTTAGTGGCAGACATGGGTGAGGACGCCTGGGATGCGGATAGCCCCGACCCCTACGCCTTGGACTGGGACATCCGGCTGGAGGGGCGGGCATGGGGCCCCCAGAGCAGACAGCGGTACGACCGGACGCCGGAAAAGCTCGAAATGATCGAAGGCAAGTTGCTGTGGTCGGAGAAGGAGCGGATAGCGCTGCTGGGCTTGCTGCTGGAGAACGTGGGATTGAAGGCCGCGGTCAGGCTTGCCCCTGCCGAACGCTGGCGGGCCGCACTGGCCGCCGTAGAGCATGAGATCCGCTAGGCGAAGAGGTCGCGGACCCGGCAGGCGAATCCGGGAAGGAGGGGCTCCCCCGTAAGGATTTCGTCTTCACGGAGCAGTTGGGGCTCCCTGCCACCTTCGTAACGCCGTACGGTGTGGGTCTGACAATACAGGACCCACACCTGCTGGGCCCCGGCGGCGAGCCACTCTTCCACTTTTTTCTGCACGTCTGAGGGGTGGTCATCGTGGGCGACCACTTCGACCGCTAGGTCCGGCGGGCCTTCGATGTAGCCACGGGGCAAGCGGCCGCCGGGTAAGCGGTCCTTGCTGATGACGGCGGCGTCGGGAGCTCGCACCGTGTCTGGACCGTGTTCAAGGAGGAAGCCTGTCTCGGCCCCCAGCACCTCCCAGATCCCGAGGGGCTCAGCATAATGCCCTAGCCTTAAGCCCGCTTTGTGGGAACTGCCTCCGTGCTCTCCTCCGCCTGGCGGCATCTTGACCAGCTTTCCTTTCACCAACTCATAGCGCCAGCCGTCATCGGGCATCCGCCGCAGCTCATCGGCCGTGACGAGCACTTTCTTTGTGGTCACTGTCCGTACCCCCTATGGTGACTCGATTCTAGCATGGGGCTCGGCTCGTCCATGCTTGACTAGCGACCCCGGCTGACAATAGGCTTAGCTCGCCAAATGGAAGAGGCCATGATGGAACTGCGGCGACCCGAGAGCGTGGAAGAGGTATATGCGCGGGACTGGGAAATCAGCGTCTGGAGCTCGCACCGGAGAAGATGGAGCTCATCGATGAAAAACTCTTCTGGGGGACGATGCGGACCGGCTCTTGATGCTCGCCATGCTGTCGTAGAAAGTGGGGCTACACGCGGCGGTGCGGCTGGCGCCAGTGGAACTATGGCGGGCCGCGCTGCAGAATCTGGAGCGGGAACAGACCCACTGAGAGGAGCGCCAACTCTATGGCTACCGTGAAATACACCCTCGATGAGTTCGTCGAGGACCTGAAGGCCCTACGAGAGCGAGAGAGGGAGCTCGGCGCGTTCTTGAATGCGGGCTCGGATCTCCTGGAGCGGCTGGTGCAGCACCCGAATGCGATTCCGCAGCAGTTCCGGGTACCCGCCGGCGACCGGAACCATGGCACCTACGCGCTGTACCGGGAGAACCCTGGCGGTGAGGGGATTCTCGTCACCGCGGTAGTATGGGGGCCAGGTGATTTCGCCGCCGCCCACGATCATCACACCTGGGGTCTCATCGGGGTCCTCCAAAACCAAATTGAAGAAACCCGTTACCGGCGTCTGGACGACCGCACGAAAGAGGACTGGGCCAAGCTCGAGCCGGACCGCGTGAGCTGCTACAAGCCCGGCGAGGTTACTGTCCTCACTCCCGACGTCGATGAGATCCATCGAATGGACAACCCCTCGGATGTCCCAACGGCGGAGATTCACGTCTACGGGCGGGACCTGCTCGGTTTAGACCGGTGCCGCTTCGATCTGGAGACGGGGAAGATTAGCCGCTTCGTGACCCAGCGCTACGATAATTGGCCGGTAGCTATTAGCGGTTAGCTCTTAGCAGGGGCTGGAGGCTACTCGCTGACAGCCAATGATCATCCTGATCGTCTACGACGAGCGTGCCCGTGCGATGAGTCAACTCGCACAGGCGATCGCTGAAGGGGCAGAATCGGTACCCGGTGTGGAAGCCCGAACGCGGGCCCTGGGCGACGCAAGGATCGAGGAGGTGGGAGAGGCCGATGGGCTGGTGCTTGGGTCTCCAAACTGGAGCGGGATGTCGGCCAGGATGAAGGAGTTCCTGGATCAGGGCGAGGACTACTGGGAATACCAGCTTCTGGCCGGGCGGGTCGGAGCGGCCTTCGCCTGCGCCCGATCTCGGTCGGCCGGCAACGAGATCACGCTGCTGCAGCTCTGGCACGTGATGCTGGCCAACGGCATGATCTGCGTGGGGGTCCCGTGGAGCAGCGCCATGCGTTCGAGTTCCAACTCCTACTACGGGCCGATCGCCGTGGGCCCCGCAACCGTAGATGACCTGGAGGCAGCCCGGGTTCTCGGGCGGCGGGTCGCCGAAACCGCGCGGCGGCTTAACATCGCCAAGGAGGGAGTCTTGTAACGATGGCTGACTGTCGGGCCGCCGTGATAACGGCTCACCACAAACCTCTCGAGATCCTGCCGGTGCCCATACCGGAGCTGGAGTCCGGCGCGCTGCTGGTTCGTGTCGAGACCGCCACGCTCTGCGGCACGGACATCCACCGCTGGCATGGGCCCCTCCAACCTCCGGATTCCTTGCCCTTCATCACCGGTCACGAGGCGTGCGGCGCTATCGAGGCCATCAGCGGTTCCCGCACGGACTTGTTGGACCAGCCCCTCAACCTGGGTGACCGCATCGTGTGGGCCTACCCCTACTGTGGCCACTCCTATTGGTGCACGGTGGCGCTCCAGCCCTGTATCTGTCCGCACCGCCAGTCGTGGGGCCATAACCGCAGCGACCAGTACCCCTATCTCTTGGGCGGCTGCGCCGAGTACCAGTACGTCCCGCCGGAGTGCCAGATCGTCCGGGTGCCGGAGGGAGTCACGTCGGCCTCCGCAGCTGCGGCGGCCTGCGCCTACCGCACCGTGATGAACGGCTTCGAGAAGCTTGGTGCGGTGGCGAACCACGAGACGGTGGTGGTCCAGGGTGCTGGGCCGCTGGGCATCTTCGCCACTGCGGTGGCTCGGGAGCGGGGCGCAAACCAGGTCCTGGTCATCGGGGCGCCGGAGGGCCGGCTGGTGGTCGCCAGGGAGCTTGGGGCGGACGCCACCCTGAACCTGGAGGAGGTGACTGATCCCGCGGATCGCCGGAAATGGGTGCGGGACCGCAGCAGCGGGCGGGGGGCCGACGTGGTCATCCAGGTCGCCAATGCCCTGGCCGTTCCCGAGGGGATCACCCTGTTGCGGCAGGGGGGCCGTTACGTCTCCATCGGCGGCGGTGGTAAGGCCACCATTCCGGTCGAGAGCTTCCCGCGTGAGGTGACCTTCCGGACCATCCAGTCGGGCGAGCCGCGCCATTGGTACCAGGCCCTGGAGTTCCTCGCCTCCCGGCGCTCCCGCTACCCCTTCGATAAGATGATCAGCGCAAGCTACGGGCTCGAAGGGATCAACGAGGCGATGGCGGCGATGGCGGCGTACAGGGTTGTTAAGGCCGCTATTTATCCTCATGGCCTTCCCTGATTCGAGCGCTGCCCCGGAGGGGGAAGGGCTCGTCATTAACCTTTGGGGGCAGAAGGTCGCCCTGGGGCCGCTGCGCCGCGACCTCGTCCCCCTCTACCAAAGGTGGCTCAACGACTTTGAGGTGGTCCGCACCCTCAACCTGGGCATCAGGCCCAGGCCAATGGAAACAGAGGAAGCCTGGTATCAGTCGGCCATCTTCGGCGAGGACGTCAACTTCACCATTTACGAGCGGGCCGGCTTGAGGCCTATCGGCATCACGGACCTGCACCGGATCGCCCAGATCGACCGGCGTGCGGAGTTTGGGATCCACATCGGTGAGAAGGAATACTGGAGCCGTGGCTACGGAACGGAGGCTACCGTCCTGATGCTGGACTACGCCTTCCATGCCCTGAACCTTCACACCGTCCTGCTGCGGGTCTTCAGTTACAACCGCAGGGCGATCACGGCCTACGAGAGAGCCGGGTTCAAAAACGCCGGCCGCTGGCGCGGCGGGCACCGGGTCGCGGGAGAGGCCCATGACGTGATCTTCATGGACTGCATCGCCTCCGAGTTCAAGAGCCCCGTGATGCGCCGCCTCCTGTTGGGAGATGCAACGCTGCCTCCCCAATAACCACTCTCTTAGCGCCAGGTTTCTGAATCCCAAGGAGAAATGCCTATGCCCGGGCAAGTCGCCGCGCTGTATCGTTACCCCTTGAAGAGCGGGACTCCCGAATCCCGGGACTTTCTGGAGCTGTTGCCCAACGGGCGAGTGGCCGGCGACCGGGTGCTGGCCTTACGGTTCGCCGATACAGAGCTGGCCGGCGATGAGTGGGGTCCAAAGCAAGGGATGCTGGTCCTCATGAACACGCCGTCCCTGGCCCGCCTGAAGGTTCGCTTCGACGACGCCGCTCAGCGGCTGTCCATCACACTGGACGCGAAAACTCTCGCAGACGAACCCTTGAACGCCCAGGGGCGGCGGCGCATCGCCGATGCGATCGCTGAGTATGCCCTCGCCCAGGAAGAGAACCCCCTGAAGGGCCACCCGGAGCGGCTGCCTCTGCGTCTCATCGGTGACGGGAAGACGCCGCGGTACTTCGATGCGAACGACCTGACCGCGCCGGAGGTCACCATGCACAGCCGGGCGAGTCTGCGTGCCCTTGGTGAAGCACTCGGATCCTCGAATTTCGACGAGCGACGCTTTCGTTCGAACATCGCGGTCGAAGGGACGCAAGCGTGGGAGGACCTCGACTGGGTGGGGAAGCGGATACGTATCGGAGCGCTGGAGTTCATGATCCCGCGCCCCAAGCCGAGGTGTCTGGCGACCCACGCCAATCCATCTACGGGGCTCCGGGACCTCCAGGTGTTGACAACCCTCACCCACACCTTCGGCCAGGAGCGCCCGAGCTTTGCCGTTGCGATGGTGGCGCTCAACGGGCCAGGAATGATACGGGTGGGTGATCTAGTGGAGGTAGTACCATGACCTCAACGCCGTTACGGAGCTGACGCATGAGCACGTTTCGAGTCCCGCTCCGGTTCGCCGTTCCCGCTGCAATAGGCAACCCCCAGACCGATCAGTGGGAAGAGGTCGAGGCCCTGGTCGACACCGGCTCCACCTTCACCACCCTCCCGCGGACCCTTCTTGAACGGCTGGGCATCGATCCCGGACGCAGAGAACCCTTTGAGCTCGCCGATGGCAGTGTGGTCGAGTCGGAGGTCGGCGAGGCCCGCGTCCGGGTCGAGGGGAAAGAAGTCACCACTCCGGTGATCTTCGGCGAGCCAGCCGAGTCCGTACTCCTGGGTGCCGTCACCCTGGAGGCGTGCCTCCTCGCGGTCGACCCCGTCCATGAGCGTCTAGTCCCCGTGCAGGGCCTCAGGGTCATCAGACTTCGTGCCACCTAGAGTTCGAATAGCCTGCCCTCGCTACGGGCTCACAAACCTCCAGGCCGGGGTCCAAGGCAGCGGCTTCTCCTCCCCCGCTCGCCGCACCCGCCAGTAATAGACGGTCCCGGGGGCTAAGGGATAGCGCTCGGGGATACGGTAGCTGAAGGGTGGGTTGGTGAGCCGCCCGTCGATCGACTCATGGTAGAGGAAAGTGCGTCCAAACCACGGGTCGCGGGAAACCTGGATCTCGAACAGGGGGCCCGGGGTCCCTTGCGGCTCCCAGAGGAGCAGAGGAAACCGCTCCAATGTCTGGGCACCATCGGGAGGTTGGAGAAGGGACACCTTCGGCCGGTAATGGCGGTGAAACTCCGCGACTACCAGCGGGTCCGCCGGCCCAGCCGGCTCCAGGCGAAAGGCTAGCACTGCATCGTCGTCCCATACCACCCGCTGGCGAAAAACTTGTTCGAAGTACTCTCGCAGCATCAATAGGCTCACCTGGTTGTAGTAGTCCTTGTGGAGGACCGCGTAGCGAAGGTTTAGGTCGCGCATGGTGCGCGTAAATACGGCCGGGTCGAGGTCCTCGGGAGAGGGTGGGCTGGCCTCAGGATTGGCGAGCCATCGGACGACGGGCCAGCGCTGGTAGAACTCCAGCAGGTCACTCGAGCCTCTAGCGACATGCCCGTATAAGATGGGTTTACCGTGCACCACCTGGTAGTACTGCAGCAGTTGGTCACCCCGGCCTAGGGACCCCCCCCGAGGCCCTGCCTCCAGGAGCATCGGCAGCAGCATGAGGCCGAATTCACCAGGCTCTTGGGCAAGCGCCTGATAGAACGCCGGGACCTCGACGGAGCGGAGAGGCACGGGCGCGACAGCGTAATCGGCGGCGATCGCGATCATCGCTAGGGCCGCTACAAGGGTGAGCTTCAGGGCGCCCGCCCTCCGAAATGAAGCCAGCCCTACCAGCCGCCGGAAGCCGAAGGCCACCACGACCCCGAGGGCGAGGTACACCAGAGCTGCAAAGCGCGCGGGGACGCGGCTGGAGCCCACGTACGGTACCTGCTCAAGGATGGCATAGGGCAGGGGAAGGCCAAGGCTCGAGCCCGCGACCCGGAGCTGTGGCCCGAGGGACAGGAGAGCGAACACAGTCAGCGTGACCAGCCAAAAGCCGCATCCGAAGGATGATGGCGGAGATGAGACAACCTCACCTCCCACCGGACCGGCCGACCGAGCTGTTTCTGGAGTAGCCCGAACCAACCATGCTGCGCCAGCCAGCCCAAGAACCACCCAGCCGACGTACGCCGTGCCCTCGATGCCACCCACGCCTTGGAAATTCGGTGACTCGAATAGAGGTGGACCCGAGCCACCCCAACGAACGGCGCTCGGGAGAAAGAACCCCAACAGATCGGCACTGAAGTAACCGGGGTCTGTCGGGTTCCCCGCCACAGGATTCTCACCCCCGGCCACCGCCTGCATTACGGGTCCCAGCAGGGGACCGAAGACGGCCAGCCAGGCCGCGAGGCCCGCGCACCACGCTCGCCACGGGTAACGAGACACCGGTATTGCCGCCCGGGCGTGGCGTCCCCTTGGCAGCCGGATTTGCCAATACACCCCTGCCAGTGTTCCCCAGAGAAGCGCGAATACGCCGTACTGGTAGTCCAGCAAGGACGCGGTCCCGAGGAGGGCCCCCGCGGCGAATCCCCAGCGAGCGCCACCCGTCTGCACGGCCCGGATGAAGCAGAGGGCAAAGAACGGTAACGGCCAGGCCGCCACAAGGTTGAGGTGCCCCCACAGGTGCACCAGCAGGTAGGGGCTGAAACCAAACACCGTCCCTGCCACCAGCGCAGCCCGGGAGTCACCGGTGAGGTGCATCGCAAGCAGGCAGCAACCCCAGGCGGCGAGGATCAAGGAGCCCATAAGCAGGAGGTTGTAGGCGGTCACCACCCCGCCCGCGACCTGGATGGGGTAGGACAGGAGCCCGTACAGCGGAGCGAGGGTATCGAAGACGAGGCTAACCCCCTGGGGGTGGAAGAGCAGGTCGGTGTGCCAGGGGGAGGCAGCTCGTGAGACAAGGGCGTGGGGTACCCACCAGAGTCTCCAGAGGAAGTTCGGGCCGTCACCGCCGGTTCCCGGGATGTGGGTGCTTAAGTGCCCCGCGAGGGGCCAGGTCATAACGAGAGCCAAGATCGAGTAGACGACCGGGGGCAAGCACCAGTGGAGGCGCATCATCGCCGCCGCTTGGCGAGGATCGCTACGGCGGTTATGAGCCCGGCCCCGCTGACAAGGGACAGCCCAACACCCAGGCGGAAAGAGTCCGGCTCATAGGAAAACACCACCGAATGGGACCCAGCCGGAACAGGCACAGCCCTCAATAGAGACCTCCACTCCACCACTTCCGAAGCGCTGCCGTCCGTCCAGGCTTTCCATCCCGGATAGTAGCTGTCGGCTAACACCAGCAACGCTTGGCTCTCGCTAAAGACGTCAAGCGCGACTCTACCGGGGCCATAGTGCACGAGGTCCACTCTCCCACCCGCAGTGACCGTCTGGTTATCGAGAAACGCCTTTGGGCCCGCTTGGATCTCATACACCTTCACGTCGCCGGTGTGGACCCGGGACACCCGAGCGTCCGCCGGCGGGCTGTCGCTGGCGCGGGTTCGACGGTCCACGAAGGCTACTCCTGCCAGGGTGAAGGACCCACTCGCCTGAACAGCTTCGACGGTCAGGCGCCGGAGGTCCATTGGAGCCTCCAGCTCTCGCCACGCCCCATACACGCCGCTCTCCGGGTCCTTGCGCCGATCACTCACCCGTCTCGCGGCCGCGTGCTCGGCTCCAGCGAGCCGGGCCCCGTTCGACTCCGCGGTCTCGATACCGGCCCGGAGTGTCCATTCGGCACGCTCACCAACTCCCCCTTCAAGGACGACCTGAGCCACCCGCGCCCCCTGGGGCAACGACTGCGCGCCCTCCAGGTAGGTGGCCAGGCTCACTGCGGTCACCGGCTCGGAGCTGAGTCTGTCCAAGACCACCCTCTCCCCTGGTACAAGCGTCCGTGGGGCACCAAGGTCGTGATAAAACCCGTCGACCCAGGCGTCCCAGAGCCTGTCCGCGATGACATACCTCACGTTCAGGCGGGCCAGCAAGAGGGGGTCCGGAACGTGCATGGCCCGATCCCGGATCATCACCAGCTCCTCGCCCTCCATTTCGTCAGGGTTGTCCGCCACCGGTGCGCCGGCCGTGCTCAGTAGCTCGGCTTTCATCGCGGCATAGCGCTTCAGAGGCAGGAGCCCGCCGTCATATCCGTCAAGGGTAGCGATGCCGAAGCGCAGGGGAATGTTAGGCGTCAGGGTTTCTAGATACTTGCTTGCCGCAACGAATTCCTGGAGCCGAGCTGAGGAAAACTCAGGGAGGGCCGCTCGGAGCTCCTCCATGTCTCCTGGTTCGTACCCAGGGTCTGCAATGCTGAGCACTCGGTATGAGCCAGGATCCTGGAGGATGTGGGCCAGGGCTGGCCGAATCGACGGGTAGGCGGCTGGGGGAGCCGGGTTGGCAATCGGCAGGGGAGACCGGGCGAAGAACAACTCGGTCAGGACCAAGACGGAAATGGCCGCCGCGGAGATTCCTCGCTTGCCGAGCAAGGCCAGCACGAGGCACCCGATGGCCATAGTCAGGGCCACCGCCCAGGAGAGAAAGGAGGCCGGCGGCGGAAGTGTGAGCCCGCCGGTCACTCGGATGGCTAGGGTGAGGCCAGCCGCGAGGACAAGAAGGACGACGCCGACGGCTGTACGCCGTGGGTTCGCCTGGCCTCGAAATCCCAGCACCGCCTCGGCCCCCATGCCGGCAAGGCCGGCCACTCCAAAACCGTAGAGGAGCAGCCACCGCGATGGCGCACGGAAGAGGTCGAAACCGGGCACGTAGTCGTAGAACAACTGATAGAACGGATTGAACCGGCCCCAGGCCAAAAACCAGCCGGTGAAGGCGATGAGAGCAAAGAGGTACGCGATTCTGGCGGGGCGACCCAGCCAGAAGCCCAGCCAGGCCACGAGCAGGGCCACGACACCGACGTAGGCGACGTACTCGCTGGCCGGCTGGTCCCCATAGGTGGGGAGGAAAGCACGCACGAACTCCGGGGGCGGAAGCGAGAAGGAGACCGCAGAGGCGTAGCTGAGGCCGCCAGAGCGCACCGACTCACGGGCAAGCTCCAGAGTTGGAAGGACCTGCGCCGCGGCAACGCCCAGGCCCAGAAGGACGATAAGAGCCAAGTGGACAACCGGAACGGCACGGCCCAGAAGCGGCTGGGCCGCTCCGCCGTCATTCGGGACCCCAGCGAAGAACCCGTTGGCGGCGGAAACCCTTCCTGAAAGGGCCTTCCCTCCCGTCACGATGGCATACCCCGCGACCAGCGCCAACCCGCCAGACGTGATGAACACCTGTTGTGGGTGGCCGGCTAGGAACTGAAGGGCGTACAGACAGGCGCCAGCCAGAGCCCACCTCCAGCTGCTCGGTTTTCCAGCCTTCAGTAGCGCTAGCACGAGCCAGGGGAGCCAGGCGGCCGCCTGCACCTGGTTTATGTGCCCGGCTTGCGCGGCCAAGAGGCCGCCGAGAGCGAAGACAACTGCCCCTAGTCCGGCGGCCAAAGCCCCGCACGAGACCCCTGACCTCATCAGGGCATAGAGTCCGGCTCCCGCGATCCACAGATGGACGAGGTAGGACCAAGCCACCGCCCGAGGAGCACTCAGCCAGGAAAAGGGCCAGTTAAGAGGGTAGAGGACCCCTGCCTGAGGGTTGGCGAGGAAAGGCACGCCGGTGAACAGGTAAGGGTTCCACAGGGGTAGGCGTCCTTCTCGGAAGGCCGCGGCACGGTGCTCCCAGTAGGGATAGAAATACGCAAAGAGATCGAAGTCGGTGAGAACGCTCTCGGTGAAGACTAAGGGAGCATGGAAGCCGAGGATGAGGCCCGCGAGGACCGCCATGGCAATGGCGTCCTTTGACCATCTCATTTGGAAGAGTGCCGCCACGAAAACGGACAGCCGTCGGGTTGCGTGGGCGCCCCTAGTCACTCACTCCTTCTCCCATGAGGGAGGGGCGACAGCAGTTTCTCGGCTGCGCCAAAACGTTTCCAACTCAGGGCGCACCACTCGAGCAGGTCTGTCGGGAATGCGCGGCAGTGGACCGGGCGATCGGTGTAGATACGGCAGAGGTTGTTCTTGTTGAGAAAGGTGCACGGACGGGCCTGCATGATGAAGCCTACAGTCTCGCTGTGAATGATGTCCGGGGGAGGGACCTGGAGGGTTCGGGCCAGGCTACCGAGGTGGTAGACCTCGGCGAGGGTGAGGGGCACCGCACTCGCCTTGCAACACCGGGCGCCGCACTCTTGCGAGCATATGGTCTTGTCTGACCGGCTCAACTTGGGCAGGCGAGGTACCCGACCCTGTCTCACCAAAACCACCGAAACCGTAGAAGGGCAAAGAGGACCGAGAACCCATCCTGCCACCGCAGGTTCTTCCCCTCCTCGAAACTCCTCCCGTGGTAATCGATCGGCACCTCGGTGATACGGTACCCAAGGCGTAGGATCTTGGCTGTTATCTCCGGGTCAAAGCCCCAGCGTTCAGACACCAGGTTGAGGCGCCCAGCTATGCTTGCGGGGAAGACCTTGTAGCATGTCTCCATGTCCGTGAGGCTGGTACCGAAAAGGAGGTTGGTCATCCAGGTTACGAAGCGGTTCCCGGCGGCGTGAGACCGGGACATGGCCTCGCGGCGCCCCAGGAAGCGAGAGCCGTAGACGACATCTGCTTCTCCTCGCTGGACGAGGGTCACCAGGGCCGGGTAGTCGGCGGGGTTATACTCCAAATCCGCGTCCTGGATGATAACAACTTCACCTAGGACATGGGTGAGTCCGGTGCGGACCGCAGCGCCCTTGCCCAAGTTCCTGGGATGGCGGAACACTCGAGTGTCCGGCTGGTTGCTTTCCTCTTGCAAAACTTCCCAGGTACCATCTCCAGAGCAGTCGTCGATGCACAGGATCTCCTTGTCGATGGGCACCGCGCGGACTCGCCTGAGGATCTCCTGGATATGAGCCCGCTCGTTGTAGACGGGCATCACGACGGACAGGTAGGGCGCACTCACCAGACGCGTTTTCTCGCGATGCGTCTCATTTCCCGGCAAGGCCTTCAAGCTCGTACTTAGGCTCCCTCGCCATCAACTCGAACACGGCGTTGCGGGGGTCGAGGCCTTCGTGGAGCACCCGGTAGGTCATTTCCGTAATCGGCATCTCGACCGCCATCCGGCGGGCAAGGTCCCGGGCCGCAACTGTTGTGGTGATTCCCTCAGCCACGCCGTTGAGCCCCCGCTGCACCTCCTCCAGCGATTTGCCCCGGGCCAGTTCCTCTCCAGCGCGCCGGTTACGGCTGTGGGGACTGGTGCAGGTCGCCACCAGGTCACCTAGGCCAGCGAGACCGAGGAACGTGAGGGGGTCGGCACCGGCCGCCACGCCCAGCCGGGTAATCTCTGCCAAGCCGCGCGTCATGAACGCGGCTTTCGAGTTCGCCCCAAACCCCCACCCGTCGTTCATCCCGGCGCCGAGGGCGATGATGTTCTTCAGGGTGCCGCCTAGCTCGACCCCAACGACATCATGGCTGGAGTAGACCCGTAGTCTCTGTGTTCTCACGAGCTCTCGGGCCTCGTCGGCCACCGCGGGGCTGCCCGAGGCGATTACCGTCGCCGAAGGCATGCCGTCCGCTATTTCCCGGGAGATGTTTGGACCTGAGAGGGCACAAAGCCGCCCTGCGGCGCTAGGGACCTCCTGCAGCAGGACCTCAGACATGCGCAGGCAAGTCCCCAGCTCGAGACCCTTGGCTGCGCTGACGATGATAGTGTCTGGACTGATAGCGGGTGCGATCTGCCGAGCGTTCTGGCGGAGCGTCTGGGAAGGAACGGCAAGGATCGCCAAGCGACAACCGGTTAATGCCTCCTCAGGAACACCCGAGACCGCGAGTGACGAGGGAAACCGGATGCCTGGGAGGCGCAGGCAATTCTCGCGCTGGGCCTCCAGTTCCAGTGCCTCCTCCCTCGAGCGAGCGAGGAGGAAGACCGCCAACCCCTTTTGCGCGAGCACCACAGCGAGGGTCGTCCCCCAACTGGTGGTGCCGACCACGGTGACCTTGGGCAAAACTGGCGTCGCCTGCGCTGTCCTGCGGCTCTTGACTGGGCCTTGAGATTATCCGGCCCCGGGCGGCAGAGGAACACGGCTGAGCCTCCGAGACGGGGGCCGCCGGGGCGGGTCCGGATCCCCGATTCTCCGTTCCGTCCCTCGCTGCAAGCGAAGGATGTTGTCTCGGTGCCGCAGGATAACGATGAGCCCGCCGGGGACCGCATACAGCAGGAGCTCCGGTCGGCCCATCCCAAAGGCCACTGCCAATGCCATCAAGGGGAGGGCGACCGCGGCACCTACCACCGAGCCAAGGGACACATATCTCGAAAGGAAGATGACAGAGACCGTAATCAGCGTCACTACAGCAGCCACCAACGGCGCCATAGCAAACAACGCAGCTACGCCAGTGACCACGCCACGCCCGCCAGAGAAACCGAGGAAGATGGCCCAAGTATGCCCGGCCAGCGCGGCCAGTCCCGCTAACACCTGGGCCAAAGGCGTGCCGATGAGATAAGTGGCGAGAAGGACGGGGAGGTAGCCCTTAAGAAAATCTCCAACAAAGACGACGACGAAGGCCACTGGGCCGAGGACACGCAGAGCGTTAGCGGCGCCCGGGTTGCCGCTGCCGTGCTTGCGGATGTCGATCCCCCGGGCGAGCTTCGCGACGAGTGAGGCAGTGGGAATACTTCCCATGAGATAGCTTGTCAGGGCAATAGCCACATATTCCATGGCCCTTACTCCTCGCCACGCGCCTTGAAAACTAGTCGCAGCGCCGTGCCCTCAAACCCGAACGCCTCCCGGAGGCGGTTCTCCAGAAACCGTTGATAGCTAAAATGAAGCAACCTTGGGTCATTAACGAAGAAAACAAACGTTGGGGGCGATACTCCCGCCTGCGTCGCGTAGAATACCTTCAGTTGCCGCCCATGGGTTACGCCGGGTGGATGGGCTTCCACCGCTCGCCGCACTACCTGGTTCACCGTACCGGTGGGTATCCGCAACTCCCGGGCCTCCTGCACCGCCAGCACCGCGTGTAGCAGGCTATCGACTCCCTGCCCAAGTTTAGCGGACACGAAGCAAACAGGCACGTGGGGGAAGAACTTGAAACGGGAGCGGACCTGGGCCATCACCTCCCCTCGTTTGAGCTCCGAGGCGCTGGCTAGGTCCCACTTATTGATGACGATGACTAGGCCCTTGTATGCCTCCTGGACGTAGCCAGCCACGTGGGCATCCTGCGCCGTGGGACCTTCAGCCGCGTCCAGTACGAGGGCGGCGACATCCGCCCGGCTGATCGCCCGCAACGCGCGCATCACGCTGTATTTCTCCACGCCCACTGCAACCCGACCGGAACGCCGGATGCCCGCGGTGTCTATCATGGTCATGGCAGTGCCGTGAAAGGCGAAGGGAGTGTCCACTGCGTCCCGCGTCGTCCCCGGCGTTGGGCTCACGAGCACCCGGTCACGCCCCAGGACCGCGTTTACCAGCGTCGATTTGCCCACATTGGGACGGCCAATAACGGCCACGGCGGTACCCGCGGCGGCAACGGGGCCGGGGCTAACCGAGGGGAGCACTTCGGCGGCTGCGGCGCGGAGGTCATCGAGGCCGGTTGCGTGATGAGCACTGACCGGAATCGGGTCGCCGAGGCCAAGGGCATAAAACTCGGCTGCGTCCAGTTCTCGACTACGATTGTCGGCCTTGTTCGCGACGAGAAGGACAGGCTGTTGAGCCTGACGCAACACCTGGGCCACGTCCTCGTCAGCAGGAGTAACCCCGGCGCTGGCGTCCACCAGGAAGAAGATCAGGTCGGCCTCCTCGAGAGCCATCCGAGCCTGTTCTTGGACGCCGGCTTCCACCCCACCAGCTTGTCCTCCCGCCGGGACGCGCTCTCTTGAACCCGAGCCGGGATCGAGCCCCCCGGTATCCACAAGGGTTACCAATGACCCATCCCAATCGAGGTCGCCGTAGATCCGGTCCCGAGTGGTGCCGGGCCGGTCCTCGACAATTGCCTCCCGGCGTCCCAAGAGGCGGTTGAAGAGGGTCGACTTGCCGACGTTGGGCCGGCCCACCAAAGCGACCATGGGCCGGGGACTGCTCATCGGTCCGGCTCTGTTGATACCCGCACGGAGGAGGGTATCACCCGGGATAGCTGGAGGCCAGGCGGCAGCTCCACCTGAGGCTCAATCTCGTAGCTTCCCATTCCTCTCCCCTCCAGATTCAGGTACACCTGTACTCGGTTGGCGCCAAAGTCTCGCAGGGCCGGGCCTTCTCCAGACACCGCCACCTCGACCGATGGCGCATCGCTGCGGGCGATGAGCCCGGGTGCCAGTCCCCGAATCTGGGGAGCAACCAGCACGGCCGCATTCCCCCTGACCGGCTGAACGGTGATCTCGACCTGGACGGAGTTGCGGTCTACCACCGTGATCCCGGAGGGCACACTGAGCGTCGCCGTCCGGGTGGTAGCGCTCGCGAGATTGGTCACATCGACTGGCGCGGTCTTCAAGCTCCCCAGGTGCTGCACAACGTCCTGGGGACCGAGAATAGCTACCGTTGGTGGTGTGACCCGCACCTGGCTGACCCAGAACCCGGCGACGGGCGTGCCCGTTAACTCGAGGACGACCGGCAGGGTCATATAGACCGACTGTCGACTAATGCGCAGATCGATATTCACGGTTGCTGGCTCGATGCGCACGCCGGATACGTCGTAGCCTCTGGCGCTCCTCGCTTCCAACGGGAAAGACTGCACCACGTTGGCCCGAATGCTGCTGAGGTTCACATCGGCGACGGCGGCGTCTACGGTGGTCACCAATTGCTGCGGCCCCAGCACCGTCACCTGTGAGACTTCCGGTCGCGGTGGCTCGAACCCAAATCCAAGAGGCGGCCCTTGCTGGACGTTGACTTGGACCGGCACCGTCCGCCGTATCAACTTGTCCAACTGCGTCTCGACCAGGGGCGGGATCACCTCCAAAACCCGAACACGACCGTCTCTGGCCCGGACCGACACGGGTTCCCGTACGGGACCTTCGGGAGAGCCGGTCAGGTCGACCGTCGCCTCGAAACTGGCCTCGGTGAACCCCATCCAAAGGTCTGAGGGAGCCGTGACCCGCACCACCACCGGCTCAATAGCTCCGAGGACATCCAAGTCCGAGGGAACGTTGACCGGCCGCACCGGGATATTGAAGGGCACGATGCTGGTTCGGGGAGGGTTCTGCTCATTACTGACGAAGACCCAGATGGAGATCGACAGGGCGAGGGCGAGGGCGCCCATACCTTTGTTGTGGCGTAAAGAACCGACGAACGCGTCCGCGAGGAGTCCCACGGAGTGGGCAGCAGCCCGCAGGTCGCGAAGCCTGGGCATGAGCTAGCTCCCGTTGACCTGTCGGGAAGGGAGTCCCGTCCGCTCGAACTTGGCCCCATCATGCCCCGGCCGAGTGCCATTGTGGGAGACGAGGTATCCCAGCAGCACCTCGCGTAACCGGTCGCTGTCCCCCAGGGTGGCCAACTGGCCATTGGCGGCGATAGTGACGGTGGCCCGCTCTTCTGACACCGCCACTGCAATAGCATCCGTCCGCTCCGAGATGCCCAAGGCTGCCCGGTGGCGCATCCCTAACCCTAGGTGCTCCCCTACGTTGTCCGAGAGCGGTAGCACACATCGGGTGGCAATGATCCGGCCGTGGCGGATGACGGCGGCGCCATCGTGAAAGGGGGAACCCGTGTGGAAGAGACCAATCAGGAGCTCCGCCGACAGCAAGGCGTCGACTTTGACGCCTTGATCGATGTAATCCTGCAGCCCTGTCTCCCGTTCCAGAACCACCAATGCGCCGATGTGCCGTTGAGCGAGGATGCGCCCAGCCCGAGCCACGGCTTCGACAGTTTCCACTGCCTCCTGGCCGACGGCGCCGGACCGCCACGGGCTCAGCCCCCGGCCCATGTGCTCCAATACTCGTCGTAGCTCCGGCTGGAACAGAATGGGGAGGGCAATCAAAAGAGCGGGGAGCGAATTTCGAAGCAGCCAACCGACGACCGAGAGTTCAAATGCCGCGCTGGCCACAAAGCCGACCACGTAAACGGCGACCAGGGCCCTCAGCAGAGTGATGGCAGTGGTCCCACGCAAGAGGACCAGCAGCCAATAGAGCAGAAACGCGACGACCAGGATGTCAATGAGGCTTCGCAGGTCGAAGCGCCCGAAGGTGTTAACAATGGTTGCCGTCAGTTCCTGCATCGAGTTCCCGTCATCCTAACCGCGAGGCCTGCGGGACAGGGGTTGCGTCGGATCCTCACTCCGGTACGCGAATCTGGAGAAAGGAAGACATCCGTTAAGTCAAGAGCCCGGTCAGAACTGCCTTGTGCACGTGCAGGCGATTCTCGGCCTGGTCGAAGACGGCAGAGCGAGTCTGATAAAGCAGCCCTTCAGCCACCTCTTCACCATGGTGAGCTGGGAGGGGGTGCAGCAGGATAGCGTCCGGATTGGCCAAGCTGAACAGCTCTTCGGTAACTTGATATTGCGCGAAGGCCTGGCGGCGTATCTCGTGCTCCGCCTCCTGCCCCATGCTCGTCCAAACGTCGGTGTAGATCGCATCCGCCCCTAGCGCCGCTTCTCGCGGGTCAGCTGTCGTTAGTATGTACGCTTTGGAGGCCGCCGCGTACTCGCGAGCCCGTGCCAGGACCCCAGGCTCGAATTCGTAACCGGGCGGCGACGCGATGCGGAAGTTGACGCCTAGCATCACTGCAGCGTACAGGAGGCTCGTTGCGCAGTTGTTTGCGTCGCCAATATGGGTAACCGTCGCGCCGGTAAGGGCGCCCCGCCGTTCCAGTAGTGTCATCACGTCGGCCAAGGCTTGACAGGGGTGCTCGTAATCCGAGAGGGCGTTGATGACGGGGAGCCCCGAGTAAGAGGCCAGTTCTTCGATGTCGGCATGGCTATACGTCCGAGCGGCGATCACGTCCACGTAACGGCCGATCACTTGCGCCATGTCCCGCACGGACTCTCGCTTCCCGGGCGCCACGTCGGTGGGTGACAGATAGATGCAATGGCCCCCCAACTGAAGCATGGCAACCTCAAAGGCGAGGCGCGTACGCAAAGACGGCTTTTCGAACAGCAGGGCAAGGGTGCGGGCCGGCAGCTCGAGCATCTCCCTCCCCTCCTTCAGGGAGATTGCGTGAGAGAGCAATCCTCGCAACTCGCCTGGAGTAACATCTGTAACGCTCAAGAAGTGTTTGATGGCCAACTCAGGTGGTTCCCTTCTCGGGCAATGTGTTCGACCGGTGGCCCTGGGCGACTACGCGCCTTGTGCTCCCCAATAGTCGGGTGCCCGGAGCCCTGCTCCACCGATAACTACCACAAACTCCCCACGCGGTTGCGCAAAGTAGGCGAGCGCGCTCGCTGCATCGCCCCGATAGATCTCCTCATGGATTTTCGTCAGCTCCCGGCAGAGGGCGAGGGGCCGCTCCGGCAGCACCAGCTTCAGGTCTTCCAACGTCTTCCTCAATCGGTGGGGCGACTCAAAGGCGACTGCCGTCCGCCCGTCCTCCGCCATAGCGCCAAAGAGTCTGCGACGCTCACCGGGCCGCCTCGGCAGAAACCCTAGGTAGACGAACTGGTGGGTAGGCAGACCCGAAACCGCCAGGGCCGTTAGGACTGCTGAGGGACCCGGTATAGCGGTCACGGGGTACCCGCCTTGTAGGACCGTGCGAACAAGCCGGTAGCCCGGATCGCTGATCCCGGGCATACCCGCTTCCGACACCAGGGCAACATCGTGGCCCTGAAGAATGTTGAGCAGCTCTCGGGTCCGCCCTTCGCCGCTAAACTGGTGGAAGCTGACTAACCGCGCACGGACGCCGTGTTTGGTCAGGAGTTTACGGGTGGTCCTTGTGTCCTCCGCCGCAACCACCTCCACCTCGCCCAGCACCCGCAGCGCTCGAAGGGTCACATCTTCCAGGTTGCCGATAGGGGTCGCGACGAGGTAAAGCGTCCCCACGGCGCAAGCTTAGCTCAGGGCTCGGTGGCTGTCAAAGCTGGGGCCGTGATAAACTGTCGTGGCTGGGAATCGGGGTCTGCCCCCTTAGTCCGCCTGAAACCTGTCTCCGGCAGGCAGGCTGAACTGCAGTTGGAGGTTGGTAGTGTCGGCACAGGTTTCCATGAAGTCCCTGTTAGAAGCGGGCGTTCACTTTGGCCACCAGACACGGCGGTGGAACCCGAAGATGAAGCGCTACATTTTTACTGAGCGCAACGGGATCCACATCATCGATCTGCAACAGACTGTTATCAAACTCCAAGAGGCGTACACCTTCGTCCGAGACCTCGTGGCCAACGGCGGCAGCGTCCTGTTCGTTGGCACCAAGAAGCAGGCCCAGGAGTCCGTCGAGAGTGAAGCGAGGCGCTGCGGTATGTACTATGTCAATCAGCGTTGGCTCGGCGGCACCCTCACAAACTTCTCCACCATCCAGTCTCGCATTGATTATCTCGTCCGTTTGGAGGACAGGAAGGCCAAGGGGGAATTGGACCGGCTCCCGAAGAAGGAGAGTATGAAGCTGGAGGAGGAGATCCAGCGGCTGAACCGGCAGTTGGGCGGCATCAAAGAGATGACGCGTATCCCCTCCACGCTCTTCATCGTCGACTCCCCCAAAGAGCGGATCGCCGTTCTTGAGGCCCTCCGCCTGGGAATCCCTATCGTCGGCATCGCCGACACCAATAGCGACCCAGAGGAGATGGACTACCCCATCCCGGGGAACGACGACGCAATTCGAGCGGTTAAGCTCCTCTGCAACAAGATTGCCGACGCGGCCTTGGAGGGCCTGGCTGGTCGCGAGTATTACGACGAGGAAGAAGGGCTTGAGGCTGGCGCCTCCCACATCTTCGAGCCCACAGACGAGGACGAACGGGACCCAGCTCCAGTAACGTTCGAGTCGCCACGTGAAGAGACGTTCGGGGTTGCCGCACGGTCCGAGACCACACCGTAGCGGCGAAGAAGAGAGCCCCATCAGGGGCCGAGCCAAATCGACCCCAAGCCTTTACGTCTCTCGCTGAAGGAAACGGTGGGAAAAGGAGCACGAGTGGTACAAATCTCGGCGACAGCTGTCAAGGAGCTGCGTGATCAGTCCGGGGCGGGCGTTATGGAATGTCGGCGCGCCCTGGAAGCCTCCGGCGGCAATGTAGACCGGGCCCTGGTCTTCCTGCGAGAACAGGGCTTGGCAAGGGCTGAAAAGCGCGCGGGCAGGGAAACCCGGCAGGGAGCGGTGGAGTCGTACATCCACGGGGGTGGCCGCATCGGCGCCATGGTCGAAGTCAACTGCGAGAGCGACTTCGTGGCCAGGACAGAAGATTTCAAAGCCCTTGCCCACGACCTCGCCATGCAGGTGGCCGCCACCAACCCTCTGTACCTGAGCGCTGAGGAGCTGCCAGCCGGGCAAGATGGACAGGTAACGGAGATCTGCCTCCTAGACCAGCCCTTCATCAAGGATCCCAGTAAGTCGGTTCGCGACCTGGTAAACGAGGTTATCGGCAAGACCGGAGAGAACATCCGGGTCCGACGCTTCTCTCGGTTCGAGTTGGGAGCCGAGTAGACGGGCGGCCGGCCCCCCTTCGAGATCCTTCCCCCTTCGGCAGGCCTGTGGATCAAAAGGCGTGGGGGGCGGGTAGCATGATTGACAAAAGGGTTTACCGGCGAGTTCTCTTGAAGCTGAGCGGTGAAGCGCTCCAAGGCGAGGGCACCTTTGGCATCGACCCAGCAGTCGTCCGTTTCCTCGCAGCCTCCATCAAAGAAGCCACCCAGGACGGAACCGAGCTTGCCATTGTCATCGGCGGCGGGAACTTCGTCCGTGGAGCAGCGCTGCAAGAGTCCATCGGCATGGACCGGGCCACGGCAGACTACGCCGGCATGCTCGCGACCTGCGTCAACGCCCTCGTCTTGCAGGACGCCCTGGAGCGAGATGGGCTTGTGATCCGGACCCAGACGGCGATCCCAATCCAGGCGGTCGCCGAGCCGTACATACGTCGCAGAGCGATCCGGCACTTGGAGAAAGGACGTGTGGTGCTCTTCGCCGCCGGGACCGGCAGTCCCTTCTATAGTACAGATACGGCAGCGGCACAGCGGGCCCTGGAGATCGGGGCGGAGGCCCTGCTCCTTGGGAAGAACAAGGTGGACGGAGTCTATGACGCCGACCCGCGCAAGGTGCCAAGCGCCACACGGTTTGAGCGGCTTTCTTACTTGGATGTGCTGAACCGCCGGTTGGAGGTCATGGATAGTACTGCCCTCTCCTTCTGTATGGAGCACTGTCTCCCGATCGTTGTCTTCGACCCACTGGTCCCCGGCAATATCGCACGGGCGATCAACCGGGAGCCGATGGGCACACTCATTTGCGAGTGACGCGCCACGAGACATGGTCATGAGATTGCCCTAAAGGCGCCGCGGGCCTCCTACCTGGTACCTCGTACCTCATACCTGGAATACGGAGCGGGCCATGATTGATGAGGTATTCGCATCAGCCGAAGACCGGATGAAGAAGTCCGTCCACGCTGAAGAACGGGATCTTTCTGCGATTCGCACCGGGCGAGCGAGGCCAGCCTTGGTGGAGAACCTCCAAGTCGAGTACTACGGCACGCCGACGGCCCTCAGCCAGGTGGCTTCCATTAAGGTGCCAGATGCCCGCCTGCTGGTCATAGAGCCCTGGGACCGCAGCGTGCTGGGCGGCATAGAAAAGGCTATTCTCAAGTCGGACATCGGTCTCAACCCATCCAACGACGGGACAGTGATCCGCCTGAGTTTCCCCCCGCTCACCCAAGAACGCCGACAAGAGCTGGTAAAGGTAGTCCACAAGAAAGTGGAGGACGGGAAGATCGCCCTGCGGAACATCCGTCGTGACGCGCACGAAGAACTCCGGGCCATGGAGAAGCGCAAGGAGATCTCCGAGGATGAGGAAAAGCGCGCTACAGAGCAGCTCCAGAAGCTGGTGGACCGCTACATCCAGCAGATGGAGCAGATTGGGAAGGCGAAAGAATCCGAGCTGATGGAGATTTGAAGCCCCCCGCCCACGTCGCCATCATCATGGATGGCAACGGGCGGTGGGCCCGGCAGCGCGGGCTGCCCCTCTTAGCGGGGCACCGGGCAGGCACGGAGAACATCCGCCGGGTCATCAAGAGTTTCACCGATTACGGCGTCCGATACCTAACCCTGTACGCTTTCTCCACCGAGAACTGGGGCCGGCCAGACTCGGAAATCAAGGGGCTCTTCCAGTTGCTGCGCGAGGTAATCCGTCGCGAGACCGCGGAGTTGCACCAGGCCAATGTACAGCTGCGTCACGTGGGAACGATGGACAGGGTGCCGCAGCCGCTGCAGGGGGCGATCCGTAAGTCGGTGGAGCTCACCAAGAACAACACCGGCCTCGTGCTGAGCCTGGCCTTCAACTATGGCGGACGGGCTGAGATCGTCGACGCGATCCGTCGGATCGTGCGGGAGAGGGTGCCACCAGACACCATCGACGCCGGCCTCGTGTCGAGCTATCTGTACACGGCGGGGCTGCCCGATCCGGACCTGATTATTCGCACTGGCGGTGAGATGAGGCTCAGCAACTTCCTCATCTGGCAGGCGGCATACGCGGAGTATTACGCCACCCCCACCTACTGGCCGGATTTCGGTTTAGAGGAGGTCCAAAGGGCCCTCGACGCGTATGGCAGGCGGCAGCGCCGCTTCGGCGGACGGTAGCCCTACCCGCAACCTCGTTACCCGGCTGGCCACCGCCGCCGTCTTGCTCCCCGTCCTCCTGGCGGGGGTTTGGGCCGGCCAGCCGTGGTTCACCGCCCTTGTCCTCGTCGTTGCCCTTGGAGCAGGGTGGGAGTTCACCCGCATAGCCGCTGCCGCGGGAGCTGGGCGTAGGGCCCTCACACTGGCAGCCTGGGTCTTCGGCGGCGCCCTCTATATCGGTATACCGCTCAGGTATTTCCTGGAGTTGAGGGCGCTGCCCGACGGAGTGGCTTGGGTCCTCCTAGCCCTGCTTGCGACCTTCGCCAATGACACGGCCGCGTATGCCGTAGGGCGGGTGCTCGGGCGCCATCCCATGGTGCCCACCATCAGCCCAGGGAAAACCTGGGAGGGCGCAGCCGGCGGGCTCACCGCCGCAGCCGTTACCTGCGCAGTGCTAGCTGTGCTTTTCGGCCTTCCGGACGGCCCCTGGGTTGGGTTTGGACTGGGTTTAGGCTTGGCTGCTCAGGCAGGCGACCTGCTGGAATCGAGCTTGAAGCGGCGGGCTGGTGTCAAGGACGCAAGTGGCCTCGTGCCCGGCCATGGGGGTATTCTGGACCGCCTCGACAGCCTTGTGTTCGTCGCACCCCTTGTCTACCATTATTCGCAGTGGTTGACTTGAGCCCATCCGCAGTGGTTGCAAGCGAACCGTCACCTGAGCCAGCCGAAGGTGGCCAGTGAAACGGCTCGTCATCTTGGGATCCACCGGCTCCATCGGCTGCCAGATGCTCGACATCGTTAGGAGTCGGCACGAATTGCAGGTGGTGGGGCTGGCGGGCGGGCGAAATCTCGACCTGCTGGCCCGTCAGGTGCGCGAGTTCGCTCCGCGGCTGGTTTCATTCAATGTCGAAGGGAATGTCCCCGGTCTGCGTGGTCCAGAAATCTGTACCATGGAACAGATGGTCGCGACACCGGAGGCCGATCTGGTCTTGGTGGGCACGGTAGGCAAGGCCGGCCTTGGCGCGACCCTAGCGGCGCTACGAGCGGGAAAGACGGTCGCCCTTGCCAACAAGGAGGTGCTCGTGATGGCGGGAGAACTCGTGCAGGCCACCGCCGCCAAGCACGGTGCGACGCTACTGCCGGTGGATAGCGAACACAGCGCCATCTGGCAGTGCCTCCTGGGGGAGGATGTTTCGACGGCATTGGGCCGGAGCCAGATCAGGCGGCTCCTCCTCACGGCATCTGGAGGGGCCTTTCGGGACCTGGCCATGGACCAGTTGGACCGGGTGACCCCTGAGCAGGCGCTGCAACATCCCACCTGGAAGATGGGTCCAAAAATCACCGTCGATTCGGCAACCCTGATGAACAAGGGCTTTGAAGTGATCGAGGCCCAATGGCTTTTCGGCTGCGCGCCCGATCAGATCGAGGTCGTGATGCATCGAGAGAGCATCGTCCACTCCCTGGTCGAGTTTCCAGACGGAACCGTCAAGGCTCAACTCGGTATGCCCGACATGCGGGTCCCTCTCCAGTTCGCCTTGACCTATCCCGAACGTTACCCCGTGGACGGACTGTTTATGGACTTCACCAAGGTGACCGGGCTTACCTTCGAGCGAATGGACCAGGGACGGTATCCCTGCCTGACCCTGGCCCTGGAGGCCACGAAGCGCGGCGGGACCTACCCCGCGGTCCTCAGCGCCGCAGACGAGGTGGCGGTTGCCAGGTTCCTGGGAGGGGGGTGCTCGTTCCTCGACATACACCGGGTGGTCCAAGAGACACTGGAGCGGCACACCCCCGTGTCGCACCCGACTATAGAGGATATCCTCGAAGCTGATGCCTGGGCACGGCGCTACCTATCCAACAGGACAAGGGCGCAGTAACGGTGGACATTCCCGGCATCCTCAACTGGGCCGTACCCTTCTTCGCCGTCCTGTTGGTGCTCGTTATGGTCCACGAGTTGGGCCACTTCGTCACCGCCAAACTGGCCGGAGTGACGGTCCAGGAGTTCGGCTTTGGGTATCCCCCGCGCCTCGCGGGCCTTCGCTTTAAGGGCACCCTCTACTCCTTCAACCTGCTGCCTCTGGGCGGGTTCGTGAAGATGCTGGGTGAGGAGGATCCTTCCGAGACGAAGAGCCTTGCCGCGCAATCCGTGCCGACCCGGCTCATCATCCTGGGAGCAGGCGCTTTCATGAACGCTGTGCTTCCCGTGTTCCTCCTTACGGTCAGTTTGATGATCCCCCAACAAAGCTTCGAAGGGCCGGTCCGGATCGATGAGGTGGCGCCGGGCTCGCCTGCCGATAAGGCTGGACTTCAGCCTGGCGATATTGTGCTGAAGGTGAATGACCGCTCCATCGAGGTGCCTCCGGACGTGCGTTACAACATCCAGTTGAATCTCGGCTCTTCCATCGAGATGACCGTCCAGCGGGGAAACGAAACCAAGGTCGTCCGCATGGTTCCGAGGTGGGAGCCGCCTTCGCAGGAAGGGCCGACGGGCATCAAGATCATCATGCGCCCGGAGGAGGTGCGTGAGGTAACGATTGCCCGGCCCATTCAGCGCGCCCTGTGGGAGGGACTTCGAGGCACCTTCGACATGCTGACCCTGTTCAAGAACGGGATCTATAGCGCGATCATCAACCGCTCTGGTCCAGGGCCCGCGGTCACCGGGCCCATCGGCATCGCTCAAGGCACGGGCGAAGTGGCCCGGGCCGGCATCGGCCCACTTCTGGAGTGGACCGCTTTCCTCAGCATGAACCTCGCCATCTTCAATATCCTTCCCATCCCCATGCTGGACGGCGGCCGGATCGTGTTCGTCCTGCTCGAGGCGGTGCGGCGCGGGCGGAGAGTGCCGCCGGAGCGGGAGGGGATGGTCCATGCTATTGGTTTCGCGGTCCTCATGGCCTTCGTGGTCATCGTCACGGTGGCCGATATCCAGCGCATAACGGGGGGCGGTAGCCTCATCCCATGACACCTTCTTCCCTCTGCCTCAGGGAGAGGGCCAGGGTGAGGGCAACGGCCATCGCATGAGTACCTGGCATCCCCACAACACCACCATCTTCGTGGATGCCGTTGGGCCACGTCCCCGGCGGCAGTCCCAGCCCGTTCTGGTCGGGGCCGTGCAGGTCGGCGGCGGGGCGCCTGTCAGCGTCCAGTCGATGTGTACCACGGACACGGCGGACGTCGACACCACCGTCGCCCAGGTCCACAGGCTCGAGGCCGCAGGCTGCGAGATTATCCGCGTGTCGTGTCTCAACGAGCAACAGGCCAGGGCCATCCCCGCCATCAAGAAACGTATCACCATCCCCATGGTGGCCGACATTCATTTCGAGCACCGCAACGCGCTCATCGCGATCGATGGTGGAGTGGACTGCTGTCGGCTCAACCCGGGGACCATCAAGGACCCGAAAAAGATCCGGGAGGTGGTCGCGGCCGCGAAAGGGGCGCGCATTCCCATTCGCATCGGTGTCAATGAAGGCAGCTTGCCGCCCCTCAGCGGGGACGAGGAGATGCCCGAGGGGGCCGATCCCGGACTCCGGGGCGAGTGGCTCGTCCGCCGCATGGTCCGAGCCGGGCTGGAGGAGATAAAGCTCCTGGAGGACGAGGGCTTCTCCGATATCAAGATCTCCCTCAAGGCCTTCGACGTTTACGCCATGATCGAGGCCAATCGCCGCATCGCCTCGCTCATCCCGTATCCGCTGCACCTGGGCGTCACCGAGGCGGGGACGGCCGGACCCGGCTCCATCCGCAGCGCCATCGGCATTGGCACGCTGCTGATGGAGGGGATCGGCGACACCATCCGCTGTTCCCTCTCCGCCGATCCCGTAGAAGAAGTGAAGGCTTGCTATGAGATCCTGCGAGCCACGAATCTGCGCCAGCGAGGACCGACCATCGTCGCCTGCCCCTCCTGTGGGCGGGCGCAGATCGACCTCATCAGCATCGCCAACCAGGTCCAGGAGCGCCTGCGAGGAATGGACAAACAAGTAAAAATCGCCGTGATGGGCTGTGTCGTCAACGGACCCGGCGAGGCCAGGGATGCGGACCTCGGCCTCGCCGGAGGTGGCAACGGCAAGGGCGTGATCTTCAAGCATGGCAAGGTCCTCAAGACGGTGGACGAGAGCGAGATGCTGGACGTGCTCATGCAGGAGGCGGCGAGCCTTTAGGCGGTCGTTGGCGATGGAACTGGTCGTCGTACTAGAAAAAGGCGAAGACGGTTATCTGGTCGCCGAATGTCCGACGCTGCCGGGCTGCGTCAGCCAAGACAAGACCGAAGCTGAAGCATTGGACAACATCAAACAGGCAATTGAAGGCTGGCTCTCGGTTGAGAGGGACAAGGTCATTCAAGATGCCCCAGAGGGTTCGACGGTTCGCTGCCTGAAGGTCTGACGGCCGGCTGCCGGTCGTATCCGGCCGAGCGACTCGCAGGGCGTTCGAACGATCGGGGTGGAACTATCAGCGAACCACTGGGCAGCGAACCACTGGGGATCACATGATTCTGACAAAGCCCGGTATACGCGCTTACCTCTCGATTCCGGATCATCGGGAGCTCGACCGCGGCATCCTGCGCAAGCTCATATCCCTTGCCGGACTCACGGTAGAGGAGTTCGTAGGCCTTCTCCGCGGGTAGCTGGGAACCCCATGCGCGTCTCCAAGCTCCTCGGCAAGACCCTCCGTCAGCCCCCTGCGGAAGCGGAGACGGTCAGCCATCAACTCCTGGTGCGGGCCGGTATGGTGAGCCAGCTGGCTGCCGGGGTATACAGCGTGCTCCCTCTGGGCTGGCGCGTGCTCCGGAAAATCGAGCAGATCATCCGGGAAGAGATGGATGCCGCCGGCGGGCAGGAGCTTAACATGCCCGTCCTGCAACCCCGGGAGATGTGGGAGCAGTCCGGCCGGGACCGCAGCATGGACGAGGTGTTATTCCGGGTGACTGACCGCCGCGAGCGGCAGCTGGTCCTCGGTCCGACTCACGAGGAGGTCATCACCACCCTGATCCGCAATAACGTCCGCAGCTACCGCGACCTCCCCCTCATCCCCTACCAGATGCAGACCAAGTTCCGCGACGAGGCTCGCCCCAGGGCCGGGCTGATCCGGGTGCGCGAGTTTGTCATGAAGGACGCCTACAGCTTCGATGCCGACGAGGAAGGCCTCGACAAAAGCTACGAGGCAATGCGAAGGGCCTACGTGCGCATTTTCTCCCGTTGCGGCTTGCCGACGCTAATGGTCGATGCCGACAGCGGGGCCATTGGTGGCAAAGCCTCTCACGAGTTCATGCTCCTCGCCGACAGTGGCGAGGACTCGGTACTCACCTGCGAGGGGTGCGGCTACGCCGCCAACGCAGAGAAGGCTATCTTTGTGAAGCCGCCCGGCCCATCCGGCCCCGAGCTTCCCCTGGAGGAGGTCCATACTCCCGGCAAGAAGACCATCCAGGACCTTGTCGACTTCCTCGGCATCGGTGCCGACCAGACCTTGAAGGCTGTCTTTTATGTGGCCGGCGGAACCCTTGTCTTCGTCACGATCCGGGGCGATCTGGAAGTGAATGAGGTCAAACTCAAGAACCTTCTCAAGGTGGCAGAGCTGCGTTTGGCCACGGACGCGGAGGTCGTGGCTGCAGGAATCGTAGCTGGATCCGCTTCAGCGCTGGGCCTCCGCGGCGTCAAGCACGTGGCCGATGACTCCATCAGACTCGGGGCCAATTTCGTGGCCGGCGCTAACAGGGCAGACTATCACTTCCGCAACGCCAACTACCCTCGTGACATGACCGCGGACGTCATCGCAGACATCGCCCTCGCCCGGCCTGGCGACCGCTGTACACGCTGCCGAGGAACGTACCGCGTGCAGCGAGGCATCGAGGTCGGGCACATCTTCAAGCTGGGGACCGCCTACAGCGAGGCGTTCGACGCCACTTTTACCGATGCGGAAGGGAAGGACGCACCCATCATCATGGGTTGCTACGGCATCGGTGTTGGACGCCTCCTCGCCGCCGCCGTGGAACAGAACCATGATGACCGCGGGATTATCTGGCCCGCAGCCATCGCTCCATATCACGTCTACCTCTGCGCATTGAACGCGGACAACCCTGATGTGGAGCAGCACTCGGAGCAGTTGTATCGAGGGCTGGTGACCGCAGGGGTCGAGGTGCTGTTCGACGACCGGCTGGAGTCCGCAGGCGTGAAGTTCAACGACGCGGATCTCCTGGGACTGCCCCTGCGACTCACTGTCAGCCCCCGCACCCTCTCCTCCCAGTCTGTGGAGTTGAAGGCTCGCCAGGAGAAGGAGGCGGCGTTGGTCCCGGCAGCGGAGGCAGTGGAACGGGTTCAGGCGAAGCTGGACGCGTTGCGGCGCGACGGGTAATGGCGATGTTTCCCTGGGGCCGGTCCACGTCCGCCCACATCGGTATGCGGGCGGATTAATCTAAGATCCGCGGAGTGGTCGCCCAGCCGCGGTCCAAGGGAAGGGCGGACGGGACCCACCATCCCGGGGTGGGGTATTTTCGTGAAGCCTCGGGTGCTGGGCAGTACCGCCCCGGGGAATGAAGAATGGGAATCCGCTTCATGCCAGGACTGACACCGTTGGAGATGAAACGGCCAGAGGACCGGTGCAGGCGGCGGAGCCTGCTCGGAATGTTCGTGGCAACGGTGGTTGGAATGGTGAGCGCTACCCTTCCCACGACTTCCGGCGCTGAGTCATGTCTCCCACCGGGCGGCGAGATCCTCACCCAGACCACCGCCGGCCCGTACCTCCTCGCGGTCAGCGTTCAGCCTGAGACTCCCTTCGTCGGCACGATCCGCCTGATGGTCGCCGTGTGCGACGCGGTAGCCGGGGCGCCGATTCCCCGCGCGTCAGTGGCCATGATACCAGTGAACGAAGAAGGGGCGCAGGGACGTCCGGCCCTTGCCTTCACCCGGGGTGGCCGCCCTGAGCAGTACGGTGCGGACCTCATGGTCAAAGAGCCGGGGCACTGGCGGTACCGGGTCCGGGTCAGCGCTGATGCGGGTGAGGCGGAGACGGAGGTGTCCGTGGAGGTTCGTGGGCCGCCGGACCGCGCCGACCTGGGGCCCGGCGCCGTTTTCTTCGGCGTCCTCGGTGCGATAGGGGCCGGGGTGGCGTACCTTGTATTGCAGGCACAGAGAGGGTCGCACCGCCACTGATACTCTTGGCCCACCTTC
>CAZPYZ010000001.1:34279-39793 GCA_964590215.1 uncultured Dehalococcoidia bacterium
TGACTTGCACGAAATCCCGGTGCTAGATTGAGCGGGCCCGCTCCCCAACGGGGGCGGTGTTGTCTGTCTGAAAGGCCACGATGCCCCTCCACTTGATCTGCTGTGCTAAGCAGGTCCCAGATCCGGAAACCCCAGCTGCCAGCTTCCGCGTCGACCCTGTGGCTAAGCGGGTCGTCCCAGCTCCAGGCATTGCGCCCGTCATCTCCCCTTTCGACGAGCAGGCGATAGAAGTGGCGCTCAAGGTCAAAGACATCCGTCCCGATAGCAAAGTCACCGTCGTCTCCCTGGGCGCGGGCACCGCTCGCGACGTCGTCAAGCATGGTCTCGCCATGGGCGCTGACGAAGGCGTGCTCCTGGAGGATCCCCTCTTCGAGGGCGCCGATGCATTCCAGGTGGCTTACGCCCTCGCGGCAGCCGTCCGCAAGCTGGGCCATTACGACGCCATCTTTTGTGGCCGGCAGGCTGCGGACTTCGACCAGGGCCAGGTGGCCATCGGCCTGGCCGAACTCCTAGGCATCCCCGCTCTCATCAACGGTCAGTCCGCTGAGTTCGTGAGTGACACCCGCCTCCGCTTCGAGCGAGTGCTCCCCGACGGGGTTGGCGTGTTCGAGGCCAACGCGCCCGTCTTGACCAGCTACAGCCAGGAGGTGGGCCAGCCGCGGTACCCCACACTCCGGAATATCATGACTGCGGCCAGAAAGGAGATCACCATCTGGCATGCGGCCGACCTGGATCTCGATCAGGCGGAGTTCACCCCGAAAACACGGCTGGTAGATCTCTACGTCCCCGCCTATGAGGGCCAATGCGAGATCATCGACGGGGAAACCCCGGCCGAGGCAGGCGAGAAGCTGGCTCTGAAATTGCGAGAGGCGAAGATCATTTAGAAGGAAGTGAGGAAATAAGGAAGTAAGGAAGTGAGGGGCGCGGTCCCCTGATTTCCTAACTTCCTTACTTCCCCGGCAGGAGCGATGGCAGACGCAAAAGGGATCCTGATAGGGGGCGAGATGCCTGCCAGTGGCGGCCGGCCAGGGATGACCCTGGAGCTGCTGGGCATTGGCCGGAAGCTGGCCGATCACCTTGGCGAGGAGCTCTCGGTCCTGGTCATGGGAGAGAGCCTCAGCGAGGCCGAAGGCAAAGAGCTCATCGCCCACGGGGCGGACACAGTCTATATCGCGAATCACCCGCTCCTGGCCAGGTACCATCCCGACTCCTTTACCGCAGCCACGGAACAGGTGGTCCGTGGGCTCAGCCCCAGCGTCTTTCTCATGGGCCGGTCGGAGATCGGCCAGGACGTGGCGCCGGCTGTGGGCTTCCGGCTGCGCACCGGGGTTGCTATGGACTGTCTGGACCTACAGGTGGATCCGGACAGCAGGAAGCTGGTGATGATCCGCCCGGTCTATGGCGGCAACGCGCGGGCCCATTTCGTGTGTACTGAGGTCTACCCCCAGATCGCGACGGTACGGCCGAAGACCCAGGACCCTGCACCCCGCCAGGGGGGACGTCAGGGCCGCGTTGAGTTTCTCGAAGTAACCTTGGACCCTTCCGTGCAGAGGAGTGAGTGGGTCTCCTATGAGAAGTGGCAGAGCACCGGTGGCGTTAGCCTGACCAGCGCCGAGTACGTGGTCAGCGGCGGCCGCGGGATGGGTTCCCAGGAGGCATACCAGGAGGTCATCGAAGTGGCGGCGGAGGTGCTCGGCGGGGCAGCAGGAGCATCGAAGGCTTGCTGCGATGCAGGGTACGCCCCGCCCGGCAATCAGGTCGGCCTCACGGGGCAGCGGGTGAGCCCCAAGTTGTATGTCGCCGTGGCTATTTCCGGGGCGAGCCAGCACATCGCGGGGATGGGGACCTCAAAGACCATCGTCGCCGTCAACAAGGACCCGGATGCCAACATCTTCAAGGTGGCTCGCTACGGTGTTGTCGCCGACTACAAACAGGTGATGCCGGCATTCATCAGAAAATGCAGGGAGCTCGTCGGGCGAGGTGAGTGATAAGGAGCAAACGGGGAAGTGTGGAAGCAAGGAATGCAAGGGAAGCGGTCCCTTGCTTCCTAACTTCCTTACTTCCTAACTTCCTATGTTAGTCATCGGCCTCACGGGCGGCATCGGCACCGGGAAAAGCACTGTCGCCGGGATCCTGGCCGAGCTCGGCGGCGTCATCTTGAACGCTGACATCGTCGGACATGAGGCCTATTTGCCCCACCAGAACGTGTGGCAGGAGGTCGTGGATGCCTTTGGACGGGAGATCCTGAACGAGCGGGACGAGGTCGAACGGTCGAAGCTCGGCGCCATCGTGTTTAAGGACCCCGAGACCTTGAAGCGGTTGAACGCTATCGTCCACCCATGGATGTACAAGCGGATGGATCAGCTCCTGGAGGAGCTGCGGACAAAACGGACGCCCGTCGCCGTGCTTGAGGCGGCGCTCCTGTTCGACGCCGGCTGGACGCCCTTGGTTGATGAGGTGTGGGTCACAGACGCTCCTGAAGAGGTTATCTTGCAGCGGTTGCAACACCGCAATGGCATGAGCGGACAGCAGGTGCGGGACCGGATGAAGGCCCAACTCCCAGCCGGCGAGCGGCTGCGCCGGGCCAACGTGGTCGTCGACACAAGCGGAGCGATCGATGAAGTGCGGGAACAAGTCAAGAAGCTGTGGGAACAGCGCGTCCACGATGCATCGTCGAAGGCGCAACGCTGACGTGAACCGGACATCATTTCGCCTTTGGCCTTTGGACCTAGGACACTGGACGTGAACCATGGTTGATCATCCTGAACATGCGGTCTCCCTCGCTATGGAGGAGTATGCGGCTCACCAGGAGCCCTACTATCTCCCCGTTGGGGAAGAGATCAACATCTTCGAGGCAGCCTACCGGGAGCGGATCCCCGTCCTCCTCAAGGGGCCCACCGGGTGTGGCAAGACCAGGTTCGTCGAGCACATGTCGTGGCGCCTCGGCACGGACCTGATCACCGTCAAACCCGAGGAAAAGGCCGCCGCCGAGGCCGCGGCTCGTCCAGGCCGCGCCGACCTCGGCCGCCACGACGGACTGCCCCTGGTGACCGTCGCCTGCCATGAGGACCTCACTGCCAGCGACCTCGTCGGCCGTTACCTCCTCGAAGGCGACTCCACCCGCTGGATCGACGGCCCCCTGACGCGGGCTGTGCGGGCTGGCGCCATCTGCTACCTGGATGAGATCGTGGAGGCGCGCAAGGACACGACCGTCCTCATCCATCCCCTCACCGATCATCGACGTATCCTACCCATTGAGAAACGAGGCGAAGTGCTGGAGGCTGATCCCAGCTTCATGCTGGTTATCTCTTACAACCCCGGTTATCAAAGCGCCCTGAAGGACCTAAAGCACAGCACCCGCCAGCGGTTTATCTCCATGGAGTTCGGCTACCCACCGCGAGAAGCAGAGGCGCAGATCGTTGCTCACGAGAGTGGGGTGGATGAGGAGATGGCCCTGGATCTGGCGAAGCTGGGCGAAAAGGTCCGGAACCTGGCTGAGCATGGGCTTCAGGAAGGCGTCAGCACCCGGCTGCTCATTTACGCCGGGAAGCTGATAGGCCAGGGCATTCCAGCCCGGCTAGCCTGCCAGTCCGCGGTGGTCTGGGCCCTCACCGACGAGACAGACGTCCAACGCAGCCTTGAGGAAGTCGTATCAACCATATTCGAGTAACCACTGCTGGTATGAGGCATGAGGTGCGAGGTGCGAGTCACCACGCCCGGCGCACCCCGTTCCTCGTGCCTCGTACCTCATGAAGATCGGCGTCGTTTCCGACATCCACTGCAACGTGTTGGCGCTGGACGCCGCCCTCAGGGAGATGGGGGAGGTAGATGAGCTCTTTTGCGCCGGCGACAGCGTTTATGGCTATCGCTGGTCCAACGAGGTCTTCGATCTCCTCCGGATGCGCGGTGCCCACATCGTCATGGGAAACCACGACTACGATTTCCTGCAGGTACACAAAGACCGCAACGGCTCTAACGGCCACATCACGCCGGAGAACTACCGTCTTGTGGCCGCATTGCCCGGTCGCATCGATATGGAGTTGGCGGGCCGTAGGATACTGATGGTCCATGCCAGCCCTTTCGAGCCCTATGGGGAATACATCTATCCCCACACGCCGAAATACAATCAGTTGAGCACCCTTGACGCCGACGTGTTCATCTACGGTCACACCCACACCGCCGTGGCCGAACAGCTCGGCCCGGTGCTGGTGGTGAACCCTGGCTCTGTCGGTGAGGTGCGGGATCGCGCCCGCCCATACTTCACCTACGCTGTGGTGGACTTGCGGTCTCTTGAGGCCAAGGTGCGCAACGTACACACGAACCTAAACGGCGCTACCGAGCCAGGACTCCCCCAGCCTTCGGCCACCTGAGGCCGGGGGCCGCGGCCCAACCGAGGCGCCGTCCTGAGCCGAGAGTTTACCCTGAGCTTGTAGTAGGGGAGAAGGGGGTGGGCGTGCCCACAACTCGGAGGGAGAGGACGTTTTCATAGACGGACGGCAGATGCCCGGGTAGTTCACAGGTAAAGAGCGGGCCCATTGGGGCCCGCCCCTACGTTCCTCCCAGAAGGCTGTCGGCGTCTAATCCCCCTTCAGGTACACGTTCTGGGACACCAGGCCGCTATGATACCGCCCACTATAGGGGCCACCCTGTACACGATGGCATGGATGCTGACGACGACGTTCGTCATCAGCACCCATGGCCCGAAACTCCGAGCGGGGTTAACGGATGCGCCTGTCAGCGGGACCCCAGCGAGGCGGTGTCTCTGGCGCCTGCGTTGACGGGAGGGTCAGCGGCCAAGCCGTTGAGAAAGCGAGGGAGCTGCCCGTCAGGCAACTCCTTCGCTTTCCGTGGCCCGAGCGACCCGGTCTCGCCTCCGACCGCCCTCCGGAGCGGTACTTGGACTGATGCCTTTGCAGTCTGCAACCACCTCGGCTTGGCGCACGCACAGGAGACGGCCGTTACCAGCACCTCGCTCAGATCAGCGAAGGTCGAAGCGATCAAGATTCATCACCTTGTTCCACGCAGCCACAAAGTCACGCACGAACACCTGCTGCGAGTCGTCACATGCGTAGACTTCCGCGAGGGCTCGGAGCTCGGAGTTCGAACCGAAGGCAAGGTCGACGGCGGTGCCGGTCCACTTGAGCTCGCCTGACCGGCTATCCCGTCCCTCGAACACACCCTCAGATGTGGAGGACGCTTGCCACTGGGTGTTCATGTCGAGCAGGTTCACAAAGAAGTCATTGGTCAACGTCCCAGGCCGCTTGGTCAATACGCCGAGTTGGGATTGGCCGGTGTTGGCATTCAAGACCCGCATGCCGCCCACGAGCACCGTCACCTCGGGAGCGGTCAGCGTCAGCATGCTCGCCCGGTCCACCAGCAGCTCCTGCGCCGATTTTCGTTGTCCGGCTCGGAGGTAGTTGCGGAACCCATCTGCGGTGGGTTCGAGCACGGCAAAGGATTCCACGTCGGTCCACTCCTGCGACGCGTCCGTGCGCCCCGGCGTGAAGGGGACCT
>CAZPYZ010000002.1:0-27320 GCA_964590215.1 uncultured Dehalococcoidia bacterium
GGCCACCATGGCTGCGGGAAGCCAGGAGTGGAAGGGCATGATCCCGGCCTTGGCCCGTTCGGGAGGCGAGATCACGCCGGGACAGTTCGGCCCGATCAGCGTTGCGCCTTTCTCGTTGACATAATGGTACACGCGAACCATGTCCATGGTCGGAAGCCCGTCGGTGATGCAGACCACGAGCGGGATGCCGGCATCGATGGCTTCATAGATCGCGTCCGTGGCGAAAGGGGCGGGGACGAAGATGATGCTCACGTTGGCCCGAGTTTCCCGGACCGCCTCGTCCACGGTATTGAAGACGGGGATACCGTCCACGCTTTGGCCGCCCCGGCCAGGGGTCACACCACCCACCACCTGCGTCCCATAGGCTTTGCAGAGTTTCGCATGGTTGCTGCCCTCGGCCCCGGTTATCCCCTGCACCAGCAGGCGGGTATTACGATCGAGGAGAATACTCACGGGTTACCGTAGCTGGTAGTTACCGGTTGTCGGCGGCGGCCGCGACAGCCTTTCGTGCGCCATCGGCCATGTCTTCGGCCTCGATCACCTTGATCCCGTTGTCCGCCAGGATCTTGCGCCCCTCTTCCAGCCCATTCCCTGCGAGCCGAGCTACTAGGGGGACCGCCACCGCGAACTGCTTGTGTGCCTCCACCAGACCCAATGCGATCACGTCGACTCGTGCCGCACCTCCGAAAATGTTGAAGTAGACGGTCTTGACGTCCGGGTCCTTCGTCAGGATCCGCATTGCACTCACAACCCGCTCCGGGTTGTTCACGGTGCCGATGTCGAGGAAGTTGGCTGCCTCGCCTCCGTACAGCTTAATCGTATCTAGCGTGGCCATGGCTAGCCCAGCGCCGTTCACCACACAACCGATGGTACCAGAGAGCTTGATGTAGGCTCCGACACCGCTGGCGGTGGCCTCCACTTCGAGTGGGTCCTCCTGGGACGTATCCCGCATGGCCGCGACCTGCTTCTGTCGGAACATCGCGTTGTCGTCGAAGTTCAGCTTGGCGTCCGCAGCCAGGAGCCGGTCGTCCGTGGTGACGATGAGGGGGTTCACTTCGGCTAGGGAGCAGTCCAGTGCTGTAAAGACCTTGTACACCCCGCCGATAAGATCGGCCGCCGGGCGGATGAGGTCCGCGTTTAACCCCATGCGGTAGGCCAGCCGGCGGCCTGCCGAAGCCTGGTACTCCATCACCGGGTCGACCCAGGCTTTGATGATCCGATCCGGCGCGGCCGCCGCGATCTCTTCGATGGCCATCCCTCCCGCCTCACTCACCATGATCACGGGCATCTTCGCTTGGCTATCAATGACGATGCCGAGATACAGCTCGCGGGCGGTCTCCAGGATCTCCTCCACAAGCACACGCAGGACCGGGACCCCTTCGGGGCCGGTTTGATGGGTCACCAGGCGAGTCCCGATGAGCTGCCGAGCCACTTCTGCGGCCTCCTGGGGGCTGCTCACGAGCTTGATGCCGCCCGCCTGGCCCCGCCCGCCGGCGTGGACCTGCGCTTTGACGGCGGCCCGGCCTCCCAACACCTCAGCGGCGGCCATCGCCTCTTCCGGGCTGCTTGCTACCTGCCCTTTCGGCACCGGAACACCATAGCGGGCAAAGATCTCCTTCGCCTGGTATTCGTGGACTTTCACAAACGTGCTCCTACGGGGGAACCGCGGGGGTTGCTTTCAGCCCCCGGGATCCCCAGGGGTACGGCCTTTCGGCTCGCTACCAGAACACCACGTTGGCGGAGGGGGTGGGATTCGAACCCACGGACCTTATCGGTCTCCCGTTTTCAAGACGGACGCCTTCAGCCGCTCGGCCACCCCTCCCGACAGCTCATTGTAGCCGAAGGAAATGAGGAAGTGGGGCAGTGAGGAATTCTGGCGAACAGATGACTTCCCCAGATTTCCTGACTTCCTTGTCTCCTAGCTTCCGAGGGGGAGTGGTCATCGGGCGGCCTTGATGTGCTCCACATGGGTCCATGTCCCCGAGATAGAGCCGGGCCACGGATAGTCCGCGACGATCCCTGGGTCCAACACGGCCTCTGCGGGTAACCAGAAGAGCGGGACGTTGGAATGCAGGTCGAAGGACTTGTCGCCGATCTCCCGCCAGAGTGGCCAGTGCTTCTCGACATCCAGCTCCTGACGGATCTTGTCGAACAGCGCGTCCGTCTCCGGGTGCTGGTAGCCGCCGCAATTCCCGACGAAGGAGCTGTTGTAATAGCCGTAGGCGACGATGGGTGCGCCGCTGGTTCCGATAATGCTGAAGTGGTTGTCCATCTTGCAGCCCCGAGAGAGAGCTTGGCGCTGCGTTCCATCCATGTTCACCAGACTTACGTCGACGCCGACCTGGCGCCAGAAGCTGGCGATGGCTTCGACCACGTCCTCGGCCCCGGAGTACTGGGGCAGGGGAGTGGGGAAGATATTGGTCTTGAGCGGTCTGCCCGGCCCGTAACCCGCCTGGCCAAGCAGGCTCCGCGCTGCGTTCGGATCGTACCCGTACTCCAGGTCGAACCGTCGCTGCCAGTCCGCATTGAACGCGGGGTCATTGGATGGGACATGGTTGAACCCATAGATGAGCTGGCCCTTGTTGGAAAAGAAAGCTCGATTCTGTTCCTGCCTGTTAATGGCCTTGTTCAGGGCCTTGCGCACCCGGACGTCCATCAGGGGGCTTTCAGGGTACAGATACCTGCCCGTCTGAGGATCCAAGTAGCAACACCAAATACTGAGGAAGGTCCGAAGCGCCGGGACCTTGCCCTGGACGATCTTGAACCCGGATTGCTCTGCCCGAGGCAGTAGGTCGTTGGGCAGCGACGTCACGTGGACCTCGCGCGCCAGCAGTGCCGCCATGCGGGTGGAGGCCTCTTTTATCCAGCGGAACTCGAACTCGGGGAAGTCCGGCTTCATGCGCCAGTGCTGGTAGGGCACCCGCTCATACAGGACGTGGGAGCCCTGGGCCCGGAATTTGAACTGGTAAGGCGCGGTGCCGGCTACGGGAGGAGTATTCAGATTGGGATCACCCGCGGCGTCGAAGTGGGCCTTGCTCATGATTTCGAAACCGCCTTGGGCTCCCGAGAGGGTGTTCAGTGTGTCCGAATCCTTGGTCTTCAGGTGCATGACTACTTCGTGGTCGTTCACCGTCTCGATACGATCAACGACGCGCCGGATGAGTACCACCTGGTAACCCGCGGTGGCGTCGTCACGGATAAGGTCCTGCCACGAGTGGATCACGTCTTTCGCCGTGAACTCCCCATGGCTCCCATGGAACTGGACACCCTTGCGTAGCTTGAAGCGGAGGGCACTGCCGCCACCCTCGATCCTCCATTCTGTCGCAAGCTGCGGCACCAGTTTGCCTGTCTCGTTCTCGATACCGATGAGCTCTTCGTACATCGGGACCAGCTGCCACATTTCTGTCTGGCCGATATTCCGGGGGTTGTTACTCTCCAGGTTGGCCGGCGGCGGCACAGCCATGACCACCCGGTTCACCTTTGGCTGCGCGGCCCCGTCCGGTGGGCCGGCCGGCCCGGCAGCAGGAGCGGCGCAGCCCGCGCACAGCGCCAGGGCTATCGCCGCAAGCACATGGCGGTTCATCGTTGCCTCCTTGTCAAAGCCTCACCGGCGGAGGCCCAGAGGTTCGCTGGCGGCCTTGCCGGGACGCCCCGTCCGGTTCATCTCGTAGACCTCGGCGAGGGTGTAGCTACGCCCTTTCACCAGAGGGACGGAGGTGAGCCGCTGAGCATGATCGTAGGGCAATGGGCCTACCTCCATCTCCGCGAGGCAGCGACCGGGGCGCAGCACCGCCGGGTCGATCCTGCCGAGATCATGGTTAAAAGAGACGATGACCAAGGCATCGAGCATGACGGACATGATGCCATCGGTGAAGTTCAGCAGGTTACCCCGTGCATCGCTATTGGTCGTGCTCGCATCCACAGCGAGCAGGTCTCCCACATCCTCCAGTACGAGGACGACGCGGTCCTCCTGGCTGGCCGCCTCCACCAGCAGCCCCGCCTCTCGCAAGAACGCTTCGGAAGGGACGCAGACCATCCCCGTCCTGGGCCAGAGCTCCGACATGATGCTGCGGATCAGGTAGCTTTTACCGGTGCCCGCCGGTCCATGGACGACGACGAGTCCGTGGCTGCGCGCCTTGGCTTCCTGAATGACCTGTTCCGCTTTGGCAAACACGTGGCCTTGGTAGTTCAGACGGATCTGATCGAGTGGCAGGCGGCTGAAATGACGCACGCGCTCGCGCAGGCCGCCCCGGTGCTGGAAGCAGAAGCGGACCAGGACGCGGTCGGGATGGGCGGACTCTTCAAGCTCGAAGCCGATGTCTACTATGCGCTGGCGCAGGTCTGTTAGGAGCCCCGGCTGGGTCGTCGAGACGCCAAGGGTTAGGCCCCGAACCTCGCTTCCCGGCACGTAGACCTCCTCCCGATCGAAGTAGCGCATCGGGTCGCTGGGGTCCACCAGGTGGTTGTGCAGGTCGAGGCCGATGTCCACCACCAGGTCCTCAGCCCACAGGACTCTACGACCTCCCGAAAAGAGCCCCAACTGCACCTCCGTTCCAAATAATTCTGGCAGACGCGCGACCAGCGCCATCCCATCCTGTCCATCCGGGGTTCTCAGCCGAAAGGCCTCATAGACGACGCGGCCGAGGTTCCGGCGAATCAGGTCCTCGATCAAGACGGCGTACTGGACGCCGACGGTGCCATGATCGTCGAAGCGATGAGAAAAGGTATCCTGGTCGGCTATCACGAGGCTCTTTGCCGTCTGAGCTCAGCGAGCACTCCCTTCGGATCGCGGTCGAACTCCTCCATCAGCCGGGCCAGGGCAAGGCGGACGAACTCGCTCTTGTTGAGCCTTTCCCGGTGGTCCAGCTTGACCCGCAGCCAAAGGTTGTCCAGCCGCTCCAACTGATCAGGCATGAAGTAGAAGGTGAATTTCACCGGAGCCTGCTGAGCCATCGCCTCGGGTCCCGCCCGGTCGTCTACGGTCGGGTCAGGCCCAAGGGGTCCCCGAGGATGGGCGGAATGAGGGGCCCGAAGCTTGTCCGGAGCGTCATCGAAAGAGCGGGGCGCCTCGGTGGATCGAAATAGCGGGTTGATGAATTTACTCTCCGCCACGTTGAAGTACCTCTTCCGTCAGGTTCTGGAATGCGATGGCGGCCGCGCCGCCGGGGTCGTACTCGTAGATGGTCTTCAGCCGGTTGTTAGACTCCTCCAACTTCACTGTTCGGGGGATGGTCGTGTTGAAGAGAACAGGGCCAAAATGCTCGTGAAGCACCTCCATGGCGTATCGGGCGACGTTCGTTCGGTCGTGGAAGGTGCCCACCGCTCCGGTGATCCGGAGGTGGTCCAGATCGAGGTTCTCGTGCAACTGGTCGATGGTGTTCTCCAGCAGCCGAAGGCCTATGAGGGCGAAGGTGCTCATGGCGACCGGGACCAGCACTTCCTGTGAGGCGACCAACGCGTTCACGGTGAGGATCCCCAGGCTGGGCGGTGTATCCATTAAGACGAAGTCATAGCCGTTCACATCCCGCAGGCGTCGTGCGAGGATGCGCTCCCGGCCCGGGACAGACGCGAGGGAGATGTCCGCTGCGCTGAGCAGGATGTTGCAGGGGACGAGATCTAGCCCCAGCCGGCAACTTACCACAATATCAGGCAGGGAGGCAGTGCTCGCGACCATGACATCGTTGAGAGACGGCTCGACGAATTGCTGTCCCATCAGGACATAGGTGGAGTTAGCCTGGGGGTCAGCGTCCACCAGGAGGGTGCGATGGCCCGCGAGGGCGAGCCCCGCGGCAAGGTTGACTGCCAACGTGGACTTTCCGGTGCCACCTTTCTGGGTAGCGATGGTGATGGTGCGCATCATCGGGTGTTATACATGTGTGCTGGCAAACGGGCAGACGTGCATCGACCAGGGTATTCGGTAGCGCGGGGTAGCGTCAATGATTTATGCTTTCTATAACGCACATTAAGTTACACATAGAATGACCATCGCCGACGCCGTTCATGACTACGCCATAGAGCTCGGAGCCAAGAATCGCTCCCAGGCTACCAGCGCGACCTATGCCTATGCGCTCCAGCGCTTTCTGCGCTACTTGCACCGTGAATACGGGATTACGCCGGAGGAGCCGGTGTCGCGGATCACCCAGAGCCATGCGCAGCGCTTCGGCCACTACCTCTACGGGCTGAAACTCGCTGCCACCACCCGGGGCACCTACCTCGTCGTGCTCCGCAACTGGTTCCGCTACCTGTCCCGCCTCCCGGAGTTGCCCGACGGCTCCCCAGTGAACCCGGAACTGATTGAGCTGCCCCGGAGCGCCCGGCGGGTGCCCGATCCCGACGAACGGTTGACCGTTATGTTAACTATTCCCCCCGACGGTGACGACCCGTGGCGGGCAACGATCCGTTTGCGGGACAAGGCGATCATGGAAACCTTGTTTTCCACCCAGCTGCGGGTGAGTGAGCTGGTCAGCCTGAATCGCACCTCCATCGACTGGTCCCAGGGGCTGGCCGTGGTCACCGGGAAGGGCCGCAAACCCCGATCAGTATTCTTCTCCCGCCGCGCGCTGGGCGCGATCGAGGCCTACTTGGACGCGCGCAAGGACTCCTACCTCCCCCTCTTCATCCACCATGACCGGGCCCACAAAGCGAAACCGAGGGACCGGGACGGCACTTCCATGCGGCTGACCCGCCAGGGCGTAGAGGCCCTCGTCCGGAAGTACGCCCGACTAGCAGGCGTGGATGCCACCCCGCACACCTTCCGCCACTATGGCGCCACGGAGCTGCTGCGCAACGGCGCTGACATCCGCACCGTGCAGGAACTCCTCGGCCACGCCTCCGTCCAGACCACCCAGATCTATACCCACGTCAGCCCGCGGCGGCTTCAGCAAGAATGGAAGCGCTTCCACCCCGCGGCGGAGGGGGAAGCGCAGAGTTAGGGGGCGGAGCCGGTCCCTGCCAACGTGCCTAGCTGGATATTGTGCTAGCGAACAAGGCATTGGGCGGGGTCGCCTGGCTGTAGCACGGCTCCGGGGGAACCGGTAAGCGTGCCCCGACGCTATGGGAGCAGCTCGAAGGCCGGAGTGTGCCGCGGACGGACCACCGTGAAGTGACGGTGATCCAGCGTTCGGATACGCGTTATGTTCAGCCGCTCGGCCAGGGCGATCACGGTCGAATCGACGAAACCAAGGGGCAGATCGAGGTAATGGGTCATAAGCTGTGCCGCGCGCTCCAGGTCCGCTACCGAGATGGGCTGGACCCTGAGCTCTCCTCGCACCAGCGACTCGACAAACGCCACCTCCGCCCGAGAACCCAATTGCCGTTCTAGCAGATGACATACCTCTGGGAGCACGGTGATCGGGACAAGCAGTGGCTCGTCTACCTGGTCCAAGAAGCCGCGGACACGACCATGCGCTGCGTCTCGCCTGTCCGCGTCAGCCACTATCGGTCCACTGTCAACCAGAATCGGCAACCAGGTGCTCCCGCCGCCTCAGCTCGGCCGCGAACGACTCATGCTGGGCTCGGAGGTCTTCCTCCAGAATCTTCCCAAGCAGGTCGTCCACCCGCTGCGAGGCGTCACCGGTCCGCGATTCGCCGATCTCGGTAAACGAAAACCGGCGACCACGTGGCCGGTATGCGGCGATGTACGTGGCGAGGGCCTCCCTGACCACCGCGGACATTGACCGCCGCTGCTGGTAGGCTATGCGCTTGAGTTCGTACACCGTGGCTTCGTCTGCAAATATCGTAGTGCGTTTCATCGACTCCTCGAAAAGATGACGTATGCTATGGAATAGCATACCCGGCCTCATCGTGTACAAGTATCCCCGGACACCCCACCTCCAGGGATCGCGCCCCCAGCCCGCGACGAGCACCTGGCTGCTGTTCCGTTTGAAGCGCTGGCCGGCCGGCACCTCGTGGTGGAGCAGAAGGTCGACGGCGCGAACGCAGGGATCTGGTTCAATGGCGAGGGCCGGCTGCTGCTCCAGAGCCGGGGGCACATCCTCACGGGCGGACCACGGGACAGGCAGTTCGACCTCTTCAAGACGTGGGCCGCGCGCCATCAGGAGGTACTCCTGGGCGCATGGCCCTCAACTGGCCTGTTCCATCATCATGGCTCGCGCAGGCGTGGATGATGTCGGTCCCGCCACCGTGCGCATGTACCAGCGCGGCGCCGAACCCCCCGAGCAATACAAACCCGAGCATGGCCACGAATACTTTCCCTCGCAAGGTAGTCACCTCCGACGCAACAGTTACGTCAGCGTACTACGGGGGGGGCCGTCAACCTCGTTTGAAAAAATGAAAGCACCAGTGCTCGAGGGATTCTTCCTTTGCTTCCGGCCACCCATCGCCAGCCGCCCCATCGTCCCGAACCAACTGCGCCCGGGGGTCGACATCTTCGCGGATCGGTATGCGATAGCATATGGGAGGTGACCAAGCCGCCGTCGCTCCAAGCCGTCGCCGCCGCCGCGGTCCTCCGCAGTGAAGCGGCGTTGTGGAACGCGTTGGAGGCGGCCCTGAGGGCGGGAGCCACTCGGGAAGACCTGGACGCTGCTATCGAGGTCGCGGCTCAGACGGCCGGGGACGCGGTCCGGGCCGAGGCGCGTAAGACACTGACAGAGATCCTTGCCCGCCAGGGCGCACGAGAGCGGTGGGGCTTGCCTTCACCCTAGCAGAGGATATCCCGTTGGAGGTGTGTGCATGGTCGTTCTTCACGTAACCATCCAGGTGAAACCCGAGCATGTCCAGGAATTCCTTGAGGTCGTCAGGTACGACGCGGAGCATTCCGAGAAGGACGAGCCAGGCTGCCTCCGATTCGACGTCATCCAGGACAGGGATAACGCCAACACGTTCTATTTCTACGAGGTCTACCGGGACGACGCCGCCCTGGCTGCGCACCGAGAAACGCCCCACTTCAAACAGTATTTCGAAAAGACTCAAAGGATGCTGGCGGCCCGGCCAGAACGGCGATTCGGGAAAAACCTGGTGCCGACGGACGCTAGCTGGCGATAGGGGTGTCTGCCGCACTCGATGCCGGATGAAGGCGAAGGGTTCCCCCGGCATCGCGTCCGCTCGGCGGGAGGGCCCGCCCGCCCACCCTCGGGTGCTCCGCGGCTGTTCTTCACCTCCCCCGGCCATGTTCATCCCACCGGGGGAACGCTGGCGCGCCGGGGGGCTTGCTGCCGAATCTCTGAGGTAGGAACGTGCGGGCCCGCCGTTGCCCCCGTTACCCCCGGCGACCCCTGCGTGTCAGGGTGTACTGCTCTAGCCGGCGGCCCAAATGGGCGGGTACGCGCGCTCGGACATAGATCCCCTTATCGCGGTAGTCCTCCCTCAACACCTGGCCGTAGCGCCGGACGAGCATCATCACGTTCGGTACGTTGTAAGGCACCTCGACGGCTAGCTCCACCATGTCCTCGCCCAGTTTCTCCGTGATCTTGTCCAGCAGACGGCCCAGCCCCCAGCTCTTGACAGCGGATACCAGCACCGCCTCGCTTCCTGCCTCGTGGCCATCGTGCGGAGGATGAACCTGGAAAGGATGGCTCAGTCCTCGAAGAAATCGATCCCCCGCGCTCTGCGTGCCACGGTCCAGATCGGTGAGGAGATCTGGCTGGGCGCCGTCGCCGACAAGCAGATCAACCTTGTTCGCGACGAGCACTGTTGGCTTCTCGGTCAGCCCCAACTCTCCCAGGACGTGATCCACTGTCTCGGCCTGCTCCGCTGCCGTGGTGTAACTTATGTCTACTACATGGAGTAACAGGGCTGCCTCGTGCAGCTCCTCTAGCGTGGCGCGGAAGGAGGCCACCAACTGGGTCGGCAGCTTTTGAATAAAGCCTACCGTGTCCGTCAGCAGCACTTCCCGTTGGCTGGGAAGCTTGATCCGCCTTGTCGTTGGGTCTAGGGTCGCAAAGAGCCGCCCTTCTACGGCGACCTGAGCATTGGACAGGGCGTTCATCAGCGTCGACTTCCCCGCGTTGGTATAGCCAACGAGAGCGACCACCGGCACACCGCGGCCGGAACGTCGCCGCCGGTACAACTGTCGATGGCGGCGCACGGCACCCAGTTGCTGCTTCAACCGCTCGATCCGGCCTCGAATGAGCCTCCGGTCCGTTTCCAATTGGGTCTCTCCCGGTCCTCTGGTGCCGATCCCGCCGCCCAGGCGCTCCAGGTGGCTCCATTGCCCGGCCAAGCGCGGCAACAGGTACTCGTGCTGAGCGAGATCCACTTGCAAGCGGCCCTCCCGGGTCCGAGCGCGTCGGCCGAAGATATCCAGGATCAAAGCCGTCCGATCCAGAACCTTCACCCTCAATGCGTTCTCCAGATTCCGTTGTTGAGTGGGTGACAACTCGTCGTCGAACAAGACCAGGTTGGCATCTGTCTGCTCCCGGAGGCTGCATAGCTCCCGGAGCTTACCCTTCCCGATATAGTGCGCCGGGGATGGCTGGCCCCGGCGTTGCACCACTGTCTCCAGCACCTCCGCGCCTGCCGCTGCAGCCAGCTGACTCAGCTCTTCTATGGAATCGTCGGTCCGAAATAGTCCGTTGGGTTGCGCGGGCTGGACCCCGACCAGAATCGCGCGCTCCCGCTCCGGTATCGTGCTATGCACCGGCCCAGTCATCCCTACCAAAACAGTCTTTGGCCCATCCCGCCACGGTGGGCCCGCACACCTGCTCCTTCGAGTTCCTCAGGACGGCGTCTCGGTTGCTCCACGGCTAACCGCCTCCTTCCCCCAGTCTTTTTCATTCCCTGCGATGGCACTGCCAAGCGCCAGAGGGCTTGGGTTGAAAATGCCCTCTTCCGGTGAGAGATGGTGAGGGTGAGGGCCGACGAGCGCTGCATGCTCACGGAGCTTCGGCGCCGCGCGTCGGCCTCGGGGATTGTGATTGTAATGGTGTCCTCATGGGAGGCGGTTCGCGGTTGTACCTGTCTGCCAGGCCTGTTGACAAGCAGCGCTACCCTCCAACAGCGCCCGAAACCCGCGCCGGAAGGCGGCCGCTCCGCCGCTTGCCGGGTGACGAACATACGCGTGGGGTACGCCCAGGAAGGCGAGCGCGGCCTGAGCTTGCCGCCCCAAGGCGACGACCTGCCGGGTCTTCACGATGTCGCAGATAGCGGCCAGGAGCGCGCAAAAGCGCCGCACCTCCCTCGGTATCGGCGTCCGGTTGGAGAGGGGCACGCCTGGCTTGTGGGCGTGGAGCGGCACGCAGTTCCAGTGCAGGGCCCGGGCCTGTGTCCGCCGTAGTTCTCCCCACACAACGGTGGCGGAGATCTCGCTGTAGGGCCCCGCGATGCTGGTGGGCTGGCCGGTGAATGGCAGGAAGCCTGGTGTCAGCAGTTGCCGCTCGCTGGTAAAGGGCACGCCGGAGAACCGCCCGCCGCGGTAGCCGGCCGCTTCCCCCACCAGCAGGAAGATGGGAGGCCCCTCGAAACTCTCCAGGTAGTGGCGTAGGTTGTGCCGGCGAAGCGTGGCCCCCTCTGGGAGGTCGAGGGCAGGGATCGTGTCCCGGTACTGGTTGAAGAGCCCATTGCCAGAAGGAATGGTGAACAGGTTCCGTTCTAGCAACTCCCAGAGATCTCGAACCCACATTTGGCGCTGTTAGCGTGAACACCCCGCCCCGAGCAGGGGAAAGAACTCACCAAGAATCGCCTACGCCATGCGACGGACCGAGTCCCGCAACCACTGCTCGACCATTCCCACGTAGACCCCACCCTCCAACACTCCGATCCCCACCCCCGCGACCTCCTCGTCGGGCGCCATCGCCATACCCCCGTTCCGTAGGAGGAATGCGAGAGCGAGGGCGACTCCTGTCTCGGCGTTCCCTTTGACGAAGGGCTTCTCCCGGATGAGGTTGAAGAGCAAGAAAGCCGTGAGCATCACGAGATCGCCGCGCTGACCCTGAGCCGCTTGGAGGGTACGGTCCAGAGCGGCGCGCAGCTTCGCCTCGTTGGCAACGCTAGATTCTCCGAGGCCGAGCCGCGCCATCAGGGCGTGGTGGAAAGACACGGTTTGGTCGTAGGTCGGGTACGCGGGCGGCATCGAACGGGACGGTTCACCCATGGCGCGGTTAGTGTACCCTAGAGCCAGCATGGGTCACCAGCGAAAGAAACGCTCCGTCCTCATGGCGATTGATGGCCCCGGCGCCTCTGGGAAGAGCACCGTCGGCTGGCTGGTGGCTCAGCGCCTCGGCTGCCGGTTTGTCGACACAGGAGGGATGTATCGGGCCATCACGTGGCTGGCCCTAGTAAAGGGATTGAACTTTGAAGATGAAGCAGCCCTGGTTCAACTGGCGGAGGAAACAACCCTTCTGGTCCTTCCGGGTACCTTAGCGCACCCTGGCGGCCGGTTCTTGGTGGGCACAGAGGATGTCTCTTCCTTTCTGCATCGCCCCGAAGTCGACGCCAAGGTTTCCCAGGCGGCTCGGATCCCCGGCGTCCGGAGGATCATGGTGGAGGCACAGCAGCGCCTTGCCGAACAAGGCGGAATAGTGATGGCCGGCCGCGATATCGGCACGGCCGTACTGCCTGATGCCGAGTTGAAGATCTACCTCGATGCCTCAGTGGAGGAGCGGGCGCGGCGGCGGCTCAAGGAACTTCAGGAGGGAGGAGCTTCGGAAGCAGACTACCAGAAGGTCCTGGAGGAGCTTCGGCGTCGGGACGAAGTGGACCGGGGGAGGGAGACTTCTCCCCTACGCCCGGCCGGCGACGCACTCATAGTTCGCACCGACGGCCTGAGCCCGGAGCAGGTGGCCATGGGCATAGTAGAGGCGGCGTGCGTTGGCCGCGGGGCCTGAGTCGCATCAGGGACACGGGCGAATCTTGGGTACAAAGAATGGTGAGAACCACCCTGGGTTACCGTCTTGGCAGCGGCCTAATGGCTTTGCTGTCCCGCGTACTTGCGGACTGGCAGGTAGAGGGTACCGAGCGAGTGCCCCATACGGGGCCCCTGATTGTAGCCGCTAACCATTTCAGCTTTATCGATCCGCCATTGCTTTCCGCCAGTTTCCCTCGGCCTCTAACGTTCTCCGCTAAGGCCGAGCTGTGGCGGAGTCTTCCCTCCAGGCTCTTCTGCCGAGCCATGGGAGTGTTCCCGGTGCGACGCGGCGAGGCCGACCGCGGCGCGGTACGCGCGGCGCTTGCGGTCTTGGATTCAGGAGGGTGTATTGCCCTCTTCCCCGAGGGAACCAGGGGCCGAGGCTGGCCCAAGGCCTTGAAACGGGCGCGCCCGGGCGTTGCCTTCCTCGCTCGCGTTTCCGGTGCGCCCGTGGTTCCCGTTGGCATCGCCGGCACCGAAGTGATTGACACACCAGGCGAGATAGCACCCAACCTCCTGCGACGGCCTGTATTCCGTGTCCGCATCGGCGACCCGATTTCCTTGGGCGACGTCGGAGCCACCCGCCGCGACACTGAGCGGGCGACGGACATGGTTATGCGGGCCATCGCGCAGCTTCTTCCCTGTCGCTACTGGGGCGCATATCAACCCGCGATGGAGCATCGGTGACCCTCGCCTTGGTCCCCTCCCCCGACCGTCCCGAGGGGACCCTCCCGGGCACCGTTCAAGGAGTAGCGCCCGGCAGTCTTGCAGACCGTGGAGGCATCTGCCCCGGCGACCGGATCCTCGCCATCGACGGGCATGCTTTGCGTGACGTCATCGATTACCGCTTCTATTCAGCCAGCGAACGCGTTAGTCTCGAGATCGGACGCGCTGGGCAACGGCGAACGCTGGTTGTCGACAAAGAACCCGATGAGTCCTTGGGCATTGACTTTGGCGTCTCGTTGTTCGATGACATCCTTCGCTGCAATAACAATTGCTACTTCTGCTTCGTCGGTGGCAACCGGAAAGAGATGCGGCGGAGCCTTTTCATCAAAGACGATGACTACCGGCTAAGTTTCCTGTTCGGGAACTTTGTCACCCTCACGAACCTCACCGATGAGGATTGGGCTCGCCTCGAGGAACAGCGGCTCAGCCCCCTGTACGTCTCTGTCCACGCAACGGAGTTGCACCTTCGCCGAAGGCTGCTTGCCAATAGGCGAGCCGAGGACATCCTTGCCCAGCTAGACCGTCTCGCCGGCATGGGAATCCGCACCCACTGCCAGTTGGTTATCTGCCCAGGGATCAACGACGGCGAGCACCTCTGCCGGTCGATCGAAGACCTCGCTGCTCGACATCCCTCAGTCCAAACCGTTGCAGCCGTGCCGGTGGGGCTGACCGAATTGAACCAGGTGCGGGGCGCCTTCAAGCTAAGGCGGCAGGACATCCGCGACCAGGTCTGCACCCCCGAATACGCCCAATCGATTCTAGATCTGCTTCGATGTTACCAGCGCAGGTATCGGAAACAATTCGGCACCCCCTTGGTCTATGCCTCCGATGAGTACTACCTCACAGCCGGTGAGCGGCTACCACCTGCGCGGCACTATGGAGAGTATCCGCAGTTGGAGAACGGGGTCGGCATGGTCCGTTGGCTTCTGGAGGACTGGCGTCGGGTGAAGCGGGATCTCAGTGTGCGCCGCAGCTCAGGGGGCGCAGGTAGGCTGCCGCCTTGGATCACCCTCGCCTGCGGCACCCTGATCGCCCCTGTGCTTCGGCCCATTGTTGAAGATCTCTCGCTTCTTACCGGGGCTCGCGTCGATCTGGTGACCATCGAGAACCGGACGTTTGGCCCCAGCATCAGTTGCTCCGGCCTGCTCGCGGGCAATGATTTCCTCACAGGACTCGCAAGCCATGACCTTGGGGATCTCGTTGTACTGCCGAGGTACGCGCTGGACGACGCCGGTGAAGCGTTCCTGGACGACCTGACGCCCTCCGACGTAGAAGCAGCCCTTAAGAAGCCTACGCGCTACGCGCGGGCCGTTAGCGACCTGTTCGGTGTTTAAACCAGTGTAGTGGTACGATGGGACCGGGTGCGGCGAGGAGACGTACGAGCGTGTGGCCCTGGGAAACCAGGGAGACGAGGAGGGGGGATCCGCCTGAGGGCGGATCGTTCGGACGGCCATCGTCAGGTGGCCAGTATCTGCGGAAACCCCCGGGCCGGCTACCGGTCCTCAGGATTTCCTCAAAGGCCTCGAGTAATCGGGGAGACAAAGGGAAATCCAGGTAGCAGCCGCACAGGCCCCGTGCTGATTATGCCATCAGACGGGGACACCGCCGGAGGAGGCGCGCATGTGTGGCATCATTGGTTATGTCGGCAATCAGCCGGCGACCCCCATCCTTCTGCAAGGCCTACGACGTCTGGAGTACCGCGGCTACGATAGCACCGGTATCGCGGTAGTCTCACCGGACGGCGGCCTCCACTTACGCCGGGCCCTCGGCAAGCTCGCTGCCCTTGAAGCCGAAGTGCGGGCTGACCCAATGGAAGGCTGTACGGGGATTGGCCATACCCGTTGGGCAACCCACGGGAAACCCTCCAAGGACAACGCGCATCCCCATTCGGACTGCTCCGGCCGCATCGTGGTGATCCACAACGGCATCATAGAAAACTTCGCCGCGCTGAAGCGGGACCTCCTGGGGAGAGGCCATCATTTCCAGTCTGAGACCGACACTGAGATCTTGGCTCACCTACTGGAGGAGGGCTTCCGCGATGGGCAGAGCCTAGAGGATGCCTTCCGCGGTGCGGTCCAGCAGCTCCAGGGCGCCAGCGCTGTCATGGCGATGGCGGCGGAAGTGCCGGACCGAGTTATCGCGGCCAGGGTAGGAAACGCCGGGGGCATAGTCGTTGGCAAAGGCAGCGACGGGATGTACCTGGCAAGCGACCTCCCGGCACTCATACCCTACACGCGACGCGTAGCCTTCCTTGGGAACCGGGAGATGGCCACGGTCACGGCCGAGGCCGCCCGCTTCGCTGACCTGGATGGGCGGGCGGTCGGGAAAGATTACCAAACGTTGTCGCTTGACTCCATGAGCGCCAGCAAGGGTGGTTACAAGCACTTCATGCTCAAGGAGATTATGGAACAGCCAGAGAGCGTCACCAACTGCCTGCGGGGCCGCATCGAGTTTGATCCGCCTGGCTTGCGCCTCGCAGAGTTGGATCCCCTCAGGGACAGGCTTCAACGGGTGACGCGGGTGGTGTTGCTCGGGATGGGTACTAGCTGGCACGCGGCCATGCTTGGCCGGGTCTTTATCGAGCGGTTGGCCCGACTGCCCACGGAAGTGGAAAACGCGTCGGAGATGCGGTACCGGGAACCAGTGCTTGGCCCGGACACCCTGGTGGTTTCGGTTGGCCAGTCCGGTGAGACCGTGGATACCCTGGCTGCCATGGAGGAGGCGGGGCGCCAAGGGAGCCCCCAGGTCACCCTCTGTAACATGGAAGGAAGCCAAGCCACGCGAGTCGCCGACGCCACCATCCTCCTGCGTGCTGGGTTGGAGGTCGCCGTCTGCAGCACAAAGACGTTGCTAAGCTCGACGGTTGCCCTCTTTCTGCTCGCCGCGCACCTGGGCCGGCTGAGAGATGCCTTGCCTCAAGAGCAGATGCAGGAGCTGTGTGCCGACCTGGCCAAAGTGCCTGCGCTTCTCGGAGACATGGTCACTCGAGAGCGGGAGTATCAACTCCTCGCCAATCGTCTTTATCGATACAACCATTTCCTCTTCCTGGGCCGAGGGGTGAGCTACCCTGTCGCCCTTGAGGGCGCCCTGAAACTGAAGGAAGTGAGCTATATCCACGCCGAGGGGTACGCAGCTGGCGAGATGAAGCACGGCCCCATCGCGCTGATAGACGAACGGATGCCCATCGTGGCGGTCGCGCCTAGAGATGGGGTTCACGACAAGATGTACGGGAACATCCAGGAGGTGAAGGCCCGGGACGGGATCGTAATCGCCCTCGTAACCGAAGGAGACGAGGATGTCACCGCTCTGGCCGATGGGGTCGTTACCATCCCAGCTATTAATCCCCTCCTTTCTCCTCTCCTCAGTGTCGTGCCCTTGCAGTTTTTGGCCTACCACGTGGCTCTCCGCCGTGGCTGCGACGTCGATCAGCCACGCAACCTGGCGAAGACCGTCACCGTCGAATAGTTTGGAAGGCCCCTCGCAAACCTGAGTTTCTCACGTCAGGCTTGGCGCGGCTTGTCCTGTTGCTAGAATGAACGCTGCGAGAGGGTGACCCGAGGATGAGCGTATCCGACGAGATCAAGCAGCGGCTGGACATAGTTTCCATCGTGGGCTCCTATACGTCCCTGACCCGGGCCGGCCGTAACCTCAAGGCGCTTTGTCCCTTCCATCAGGAGAAAACCCCTTCTTTCTACGTCTTTCCGGAAACCCAAACGTGGCGCTGCTTCGGCGCCTGCGCGATGGGGGGCGATGTGTTCGCCTTTGTGATGAAGAAGGAAGGAGTCGAGTTTGGTGAGACTCTTAGGATCCTAGCCGCGAAGGCCGGTGTGCCCCTGGAGGAGCGGCGGGCGAATCCTCGGGAAGAGGAGAAAGACGCTCGCTTGAAAGAGGTGGTGGGCAGCGCCGCCCTTTTCTTTCACAACATGCTCTTGAGGAGCGCCGAGGGATCTCGGGCGCGCGCCTACGTGGAACAGAGGGGGATCAGCGCCGAGAGCGTCCGGACGTTTCAATTGGGCTACAGCCCGGCGGGATGGCAGGGGTTGCTGGACTACCTGCAGGCTCGTGGTTTCTCACCAGAAGAGATGTTGGAGGCGGGGGTGGTCACGAAGAGAGACGCCGGTCCCGGCGCCTATGACCGCTTTCGCGGCCGGCTTATGTTTCCCATCCATGACGTCGATGGCACCGTCATCGGCTTTGGGGGGCGAGCCTTGGAATCCGACGCCCCGCCGAAGTATCTCAACTCCCCCCAGAGCCCCCTGTTCGACAAAAGCCGCACCCTCTACGGATTGAATCTCGCCAAGGGGGCAATTCGGAGCCTGCGACAAGCGGTCATTGTGGAGGGCTACCTGGATGCCCTCATGGCTCACCAGTGCGGTTTCCAGAACGTGGTGGCCTCCATGGGCACCTCGGTCACCGAGCGGCAAGTGAGCCTTTTGAGCCGGTACGCCTCGTCCATCGTGCTCGCCCTGGACCCAGACACGGCTGGCCAGACGGCCACCCTGCGGAGCCTGGAGGTAGCGCCCGAAGCCACGGGTGAGGAACTAGTCGCGGTCCCAGCTTGGCGCGGCCGGGTGCGGCGCACACAGGAGGGAGGCCGCCAGAGGATCACGGCCCTCCCCGAGGGCAGCGCCAACATCATCAGTCATACCAAGGGCGAGATCAGGGTCCTAACCCTCCCCGAGGGGAAGGACCCCGACGAGTTGCTCAAGGGTGATCCCGGTCAATGGGCGCAGTTGGTGGCCAACAGCGTCCCCATGATCGATTTCCTCTTCTCGTCAGCTCAGGAGCGCTTCGATCTTTCCACGCCCAAGGGGAAAGCAGAGGCTGTGGATGTGGTCCTGCCGTTCCTCGCGCAGATCCCCAATGCCGTGGAGCAAGCCCATTACGTCCAGCGGCTGGCTACCATGGTTGCCGTTGACGAAAAGACGTTGCGTGCCAGTCTCCCGGGGAAACGCCCAGGGGCGCCGCGGCCCGCCACAACACGTGCTCAGACGGTGGCCCCCGACGCGCCGGGGGTCCATCAGTATCTTCAGCAGTTGGACGTATTGGAGGACTACTGCTTGGCGCTGCTGTTCCGGTACGAGGATCTTGCCACCAAGGCGGAAAGCCTGCGTCCAGACCATTTCCTCTCGACGGAGGCTCGACAGCTCTTCGAGCTGTGGAGGGACGGCGGCTCTCAGGCGCTCTTGGATGTGTCCGACGAGTTTCTGGAGCCTCGCCTTGAGCGGGTGCAGGAGGTTGCATTGCCCGCACTTTCCGACGCCATGGCTAACGCGGCCCTGGCCCAATGTATCCATCGCCTGGAGGAACGACGTCTGCGGGAGCTGAAGGCTCAGCAGCGGCTGCAACTGGCTGAAGAGGAGGCAGAACACGGCATGAACACCCTGGCCGCGGTGGCCTATGAGCGATGGCGGCAAGGCCTCGGAGTGCCGGAGGCGGTTGTACCAGAACAACCGATGGCGGAGCTGACTGAACGAGAGCTGAGCGTCAACCGGGATCTGCAAGACCTGATGAGGAAGCGGAGCACGGAGGGAAGCCTATGACCACCAGAGAGACGCCTATCGAGCCGATCGATGGGATTGCCCCCAAGATCCAGGAGGGGATCCCCTTGTTCGGCGGCGCCAGGCATCCCGAAAGCTGGGGCGAGCATGCCATCGAGGCCGAGGGCTGGGACGATGGGAAGCTCGAGGAGGACCTCGCGCTCCAAACCGCTCTCGATCTCGAGACCCAGGAGGGGATCGACGATCCCGTTCGCATGTATTTACGGGAGATCGGGCGGGTCTATCTCCTGACCGCTGCCGACGAGAAACGACTCGCCCGCCAGATGGAGGAAGCGAAGTTTCTGCGGGGGATGGAGTCCGAGTGGCGGGCGCGGTATGGCGTGCGGCCGACGCCGGCTCATCTGACCCTCGGAATGATCGAGCATCTCAAGGGCAGCAGTGGTCCTATGCGCGCCCTTGCTCGGAGGGAAGCCCTCGATGACGGCTTGGCGTTCGAAGAACTCCTGGTGAGCGCGGAGCTAAGGAAGATCATCGATAGTGAGATGCCCGCTGATGTCCTTGCCGAGCTGGCCCAAGCCCAAGGCCGTGAGCCGGTAGAGGGCGACCACACCTTCGCCCATATCTCCATCGTCTGCCATATCCTGGACAGCCTCTGCGCCAACACCATGCCGGAGGACGGGGTTGCCAAAGATATCCGGTGGCTGCTCCTCCATGGGAACGTGGACAGACTGGTGCTAAACAAAGAACCAGCGATCCGCGAACACTTTGCCGTCATCGCACGGGAGGGTGCGGAGGCGGAGCGCCGCCTTACCGAGGCGAACCTCCGGCTGGTCGTTAGCGTCGCAAAGCGTTACATCGGGCGCGGCATGTCCCTGTTGGACCTCATCCAGGAGGGTAACATCGGCCTCATTCGGGCCGTTGAGAAGTTTGACTACCGCAAGGGTTTCAAGTTCAGTACCTACGCCACCTGGTGGATCCGCCAAGCCATCACCCGGGCGATTGCCGATCAAGCCCGTACCATCCGCATCCCCGTCCACATGGTGGAGACCATCAACAAGCTGGTCCGGGTCAGCCGCCGGCTCGTGCAGGAGTACGGCCGGGAGCCGACCTCTGAGGAGATTGGCCGAGGGCTCGAGTTGCCCGCCGACAAGGTCCGCAATATTATCAAGGTCTCGCAGGAGCCCGTTTCCCTGGAGACGCCTATCGGAGAAGAAGACAGCCACCTGGGCGATTTCATCGAAGACCACACGGCCCTCGCCCCCGCAGAGGCAGCCTCTCACCAGCTCCTGAAGGAGCAGGTGGAGGAGGTGCTGGACTCCCTCACCGACAGGGAGCGCAAGGTGATGCGGCTCCGCTTCGGTCTGGATGACGGTCGCAGCCGTACCCTGGAAGAGGTGGGGAAGGAATTCGGCGTGACCCGGGAACGGATCCGGCAGATCGAGGCGAAAGCCCTGCGCAAGCTTCGGCATCCCTCCAGGAGCAAGAAGCTGAAGGACTACCTCGAGTAGGGAACTGCCCCAGCCAGTTCGGATACCCGCAGCCGGTACAGCCAGTTGTTCAGCCAGTCCTCATCGCCTCGATCCGGCAGCGGCCACGGTGCCAGGTTGTCGACGCGCCTGAGGCGGGATTCCAGCTCTCGCTCTACCTCTTCTTGGCTCCAGTCACCCCTCCTTATGGACAAGAGGAGTTCTCGTTCTTGTCCATCCTTCCACACCGTTGGTGGCTCGCCCCGCGCGATGCGCTCAGCATCACGCGCGACCCGCAGCGCGTGGTAGGCCCACTTCGTGTTGTACTCCCCTCCAGCGGTGTGGAGTCTCGTCCCTGACCTAAGACGCTGTAACTGCCCTCTAGCGTAGCCCGTGTACTGGTGCACGACTTGCTTGCTGACAAGCCGCGCTCGGTTTGCCCGAAGTTCAAGCCAGACCGGCGAAAAAGCCCGGCAACCGCGCTCCGTATAGAGCATTTCGATCATCCCGGAGTTGCCCTTGAGCAGCAGGCGGCAAAATTTGCCCACTTCATGGGCCTCCACGTCAGGACTCTTATGTAAAGTCGTTTCTCTAGCACCTTGCGTTGAGAGGACTTCTCGTAACGGGGCCTGATACACGCCGAGATAATCGTAGTCGCTGCCTTCGACGTTCAGGTTATGACTGTGACTGCCGGCGAGCTTGACGAACAGCGGCGCTCCGGGAAATAGCGCCGCGATGCGATCCAGAGACTCCGCCTGCATCCGTTACGGCATTGCCTCCAACAGCCGCCCCGCGCCTTTAATCGGCTTCGCCATCCCCAACCGCTTCAGGATGCAGTACGCTCGCGCCTGCACCGGGTGCAGCACCGGCACGCCGAGGTCCTTCTCCACTGGCTGGATGTCGCGAGGTCGCCAGTTTCCGGAGCCAAGGAGATAAACCGCCTCGGCGGTCGGGTGCTTGCGGTACGCCTGCTTTACGTGAGTCTGCAGGTCCTCAGTCGAAAGGTTCCTGGCCGCCCCCATCGCGAGGTCTGACCCTTCCATCGCCAGAAACTCGAGTCCGGCATCGCGGAAGTACTTCGCAAAGACCCCGTTGATCGGCCCGCTGTGGAAGTTCACCCCCACGACACGCTTTACTCGAAGAGCGTTGAAGGACTCGACAGCGGAGGAACAGGAAGTAAACATAGGCGTCTTGTACTTCTCCTGCCATTCCTGTAGGAGCCGCCGCTCCTCTTCATAGCCCAGCATGAGGAAAGGCGGGGCGCCCTCGGGATGAATGACGTCGACCCCAATCTCCGCAAGCTCAGCGACGAGTTTGGCGTACCTCGGGAAGGCTTCCTGGTATCCGTTGGGCGTATGTTCCCGGATGCCGGCGTAGAGGGGGATGACGCCCACGTCCTCCGGCAACAGCCGAACCAGGTCAGAGAGGGCGAAAGACTTATAGGTCGGTCTTACAAACCCAACGTACGGCATGGCTCCTCCTCAGTACTCCGTCGCTCCGGTGAAGGTCCATTTGGCTATTTTCAGGGCTGGGACCCGGTTGAAGCCCATGAAATCATGCTCCAGCGTTGCCTCGCGCCCGATGAGGTCGACGCTGTTGAGCGCCTCTACATAGCTTTGGGTGAACCGCAGGTTCCGCACCGGCGCCACTATCTCCCCGTTCTCGATGAGAAAGGTGCCGTCTCTGGTCATCCCGGTGACGGTGATAGATAGCGGATGTACTGTGCGGGTGTACCAGAAGCGGGTGATCCAGATACCTCGCCGCACCGAGGCTATCAAGTCTTCTTTGGTAGCGGTTCCTGTACCGAGGTGCAGGTGTGCAGGGACCGGTCCGAAGGTGCTTCCCGCTGGCAGCCCGTGACCAGTGGATTCTTTTCCGTCCTTCGCCGCCGTGACCGTGTCGTACACGACCCCGGCGGCCTTCCCGTCCCTAATCAACTCAACCCGCCGGCGAGGCACACCTTCGTAATCGAAGGGCATCGGAATGGTATCCGCAGCGAGACCATCGTCCCAGATGCTGATGTTCTCCCCTAGCACCCGCTCCCCAAGTCTTCCCGACATGAAGCTTCTGCCCTCCTGCACCGCCTTCGCCCCGAACCCGAGGTAGCCAAAGAAGTCTATAACGTCGCACACCGCGTGCTCGTCGAGCACTACCTCATAGTCTCCTGGCTCCGCCGCCTGCGGGTTTCTTCCTCGCAGCGCCTTGTCGACCGCGACCCTGGTCACCGCGTCGGGATCGATGTCCCTAGCGTCCATTGCCACCTGGCCGGCGTATCCGGAGGAGTCCTCGGACATGATGACCGTGGTCAGGTCCCCATGGGTGCTGCGGTGGTGACGGTAGACGCCCAGGGAGTTGGCCAGCGCGACCTGGCTCACATTGGTGCTGAAAGCGCCTGCGGCCACCAGGTTGTTCTCCAGCGCGCGCCGTACGATCACCGCCACGCCGCGGGCGCGGTCCTCCGGATTGAAGGCCGCCGTGGCCTCGGAGTAGCCATTGGCTGGCGACACCGGCTTTGGGCCCGGCAACGACTGGAAGTCAGGGTTGTCCACCTGGAAGCGAGCCAGCTCACTGGCCCGGTCCACTGCCAAGCGAGCGCCCGCTTCATCGGTGCGGTTCAGGCTGGCTACACCTATCTTCCTGCCGACGACGAGCCGCACCAGCAAGGACGCGTCCCGCTCCGCCACATTTTGGTGGATCTCGTTGTTGGCGAAGCGGGTGAGGGCCGCGTCGGTCTCAAAGAGCAGCACCTCTGTCTGGTCCGCCCGAGAATGGGCAAGGGCGGCGTCCAATGCCCGTTTGATCTCGGGTTCAGTGAGCATGCAAACCTGTCATCTGGTTCCTCAGGCTAGAGACTCGGCCGGAACGCTCCCCGGTCGTGGGCCCGCGCGCCCGCCTTCGGTTGCACCGTGGCTTTCTCGCCCCCCACCCATCCGGGGCTTTCCAGGCCACGCTGGTTGTTCGGCATGGCCGTGGCTAGGCCTGGAGCAACGCGTACAAGTCGTAGCCCGCGAGGTGCCGGCGGCCGCCTAACGCGGCGATCTCCAACAGCACGGCCATTCCAGCGACGCGGGCCCCGGATTGCTCCACCAGCTTGATGGTTGCGGCGAGGGTGCCTCCCGTTGCCAGGACGTCGTCGACGATGAGCACCTGGTGTCCCGACAGCAGGGCGTCCTGGTGGATCTCGATGGTTGCGGATCCGTACTCGAGGGCGTACTCGACACGGTGGGTCTTCCACGGGAGCTTACCCACCTTCCTTACGGGCACAAAACCGGTGCCCAGGGCGGCCGCAATGGGCGCACCCAGGATATACCCCCTCGCCTCAATGGCGGCCACCACATCCACCCCTTTGCCACGGAAGGGCTCCACCATGAACCCTACCGCCCCGCGGAACGCCTCTGCATCTGCGAGAAGGGGCGTGATGTCCTTGAAGAGGATGCCCTTCTCAGGGAAGTCGGGTATGTCCCGGATCTTGCCCGCGAGGGATGGGATATCCGCCACCCTAACGCTCCTTCGCTTTCGCCCGCACCTCGGCAGCCTCCCGTACTATGTCAAGGACGTCAGCCGTCAGCAGCGCTCTCGTCGTGTCGATGATGGCCAGATCCTCGGGCGTCACCCGCCCAGACGCCATCGCCTCCTGAAGCTCGTCTTCATCGTGGACCTGCAGCTCGCCATCGGTGGTGAAGAAGAAATCGAGGATCAGGTCGGTCCAGGCCACGGAATTGGGGCCGAAGGTGACGTCCCGGCACACGTCGAACCGGTGGCCCACTAGTTCGCCGTCGCGAAACATCTTGTAGATGAGGTAGTTCCGCCCTTCCCAGTAATAGCCCTCCGACATGCTGGCAAAGGCCCGAAAGGGGCCCTTCGACTCGTACTTGATGACCATGGCCTTGCCGTTCCGGTAGATGAGGTCGCACTCGAAGGTCTGGCTCGTTCCATTCAGCCGCCGCTTGGTCTCGTAGATTTTCGGCCTAGAGGCCTGGCCGAAAAGCCCCCCTTCCCGAGTTGGTGAGCCCGCCCGCCCGCCCTCGGTTGCACCGCGGCTTTCTCGCCCCCCGCCCAACCGGGGCTTTCCGGCTGCGCTTCCAGGGGTATTCATCTCACCGCATAACCCCAACCTGGATGTTCCGGAACCGAGATGGAGAGGCGCCGTGGCCTGTGTGGGCCACCTGCTCAGGTTGCCCCTTCCCGCAGTTCGGCGTGCCCCAGACCACCCAGTGATCGCGGTTGCACACTGCGTCGCAGCTCCCCCAGAACAGCGGGGTGATCCCCGTATAGGTCGCGTTCTTCAGGAGGTCGCCCTTCCGGCCGTTCTTGATCTCGAATGCGATCTCTGTGCCAAATTGGAAGTTGAGCCGCTTGTCGTCGATGCTCCAACTGCGGTTGGTCTCCATGTAAAGGCCGTCATCCGTGTCGGCAATGAGATCCTCCAGACGCCAGTTTCCCGGCTCCAAGCTGACATTGGTCATCCGGATCAAGGGAAGCCGGGACCAGCCGTCCGCCCGCATCGTCCCGTTGCTCTGCAGGCCCAGGGCGTGGGCCGTCTCCCGTGACATGAGGTAACCGCAGAACATCCCGCGCTGGACCAGCGGCGAGCGCTGGGCCGGCACGCCCTCGTCGTCGTAGCCGAAGGTCCCCAGTCCGCCGGGGATGGTGGCGTCAGCGGTGAGGTTGACGGCGTCGGAGCCGTAGCGGAACCCCTGGAGCTTGTCAGTGGTGAGGAAGCTGGTGCCCGCGAACGCGGCCTCCGTCCCCATCACGCGGTCCAGCTCCACCGCATGGCCACAGCTCTCGTGGATCTGCAGCGCCACCTGCGAGCCGTCCAGAATGATGGTCCTGAACCCCTCCGGGCAGGACCTAGCGGTGAGGAGGGCGACGGCCTCGTCGGCGATGCGCTGGGCGTTCCCTGGCAGGTCCCAACGCTGTACGAACTCCCAGCCCTCGGTCGCCTGGTGCCGCCCCACCGAGGTGGGGTAGCTCCGATTTTGGACCTCATGCTCCCCTACCGCCGTGGCTTCAATCCCTGCGCCCGTCTCCACGATCTCCTGTTCGATGAAGCTGCCCTCGGTGCTGGCGAAGGTCTTTTCCTCCTTGATGCTCTCGACGGAGGCCTGAGCCACGGCTATCCCAGGGACCCGCTGCATCGTCTGGGAGGCATCGAGCAGGAGGGAGATCTTGTCATTCAGGGGCACTCTGAAGGGGTCAGTCTGTACCGGTGTCTTGTAGCTGGCCACGATGCGATAGGGATCGCCCACGTCCACGGGCCGGCGATGGACCCGCGCCGCAGCCTTGGCCAGTTGGACAGCCATCGCTGCGGTCCGGTCGATTTCGGGGCCGGTCAGGTTGGCACTGGCGGCAAAGCCCCATGCGCCGTTTGCCAGCACCCGGATCCCGAACCCAAAACTCTCCTCATGGGTGAGGGCTTGAACCTTGCCGTTCTCGACCGTGATGGACTGGGTTTCCCGGCCCACAATCCTGATGTCCGCGTAGGTGGCGCCCTGGGCTTTGGCGGTATCTAATGCCCGATCACAGAAGTCTTTCATGGCTGGTCCCTTGTCCTCAGTCTCTTGTCCCTGGTCCCTGGTCCCTCACGCCTGCCCCCGCGGGGGATACTCGTAAAACCCCCTGCCGGTTTTTCTCCCCAAGACCCCTGCGGCGACCATTTTCCGCAACAGCGGGGCGGGGCGGTACTTCGGGTCCCCAAGCTCTCGTTGCAGCACATCGAGGACGTTTACCAGCACGTCGATTCCCACCAGGTCCGCGAGGGTCAGCGGACCCATGGGATGGCCGAAGCCGAGGCGGGCGATGGTGTCGATGTCCTCCTTGCTCGCCAGCCCCTCCTGCAGCACGTACGCCGCCTCGTTCATCATGAGCACGCCGATCCGGTTGGAGACAAAGCCCGGGCTGTCCTGAACCACCACCGGTGTCTTGCCCATGGCCCGAGCCAAACCCGTGGCCGCCTCGACGGTTGCCTCGGTGGTATGGAACCCCCGGATGACCTCCACCAGCTCCATCATGTAGGCCGGGTTGAAGAAATGTATTCCGACGAAGCGGTCCGGGCGGGAGGTTACTGCAGCCAGTGAAGTAATGGGAATGGTCGACGTATTGGAGGCGAGGATGGTTTCGGGAGGACACAGGGCATCGACTTCCTCGAGCACAGCCTTCTTGGCGCTGAACTCCTCGAAGACGGCCTCGATGATCAGGGGCATCGGCGCAAAGTCCCCCAGGGTTGAACCGAGACGCAATCGGGCTTCGCCGTCCTGCGCCTGCTCCTCGCTGGCGAGGCCGCGCTGGACCGCGTTGCGATAGAGGCGCTGGATGGTGCTCCTGCCCCGCTCTGTCAACTCTCGTGTGCTGTCTATCAGGGTGACCTCGAACCCGTGCTGCAGCGCGGCATAGGCGATCCCGGAGCCCATGGTTCCGGCGCCGATAACGCCTAGTTCCTTTTCAGGCATGGATCATCAAGAGCGGGTTTAGGGTGGGATGGTACAATGGGCCTCGCAATCAACGTTAGGGGCCGATCGCATGCCAGTGTACGAATACTTCTGCCCGACCTGCAAATCCCGCTTCGAGCGGCTGCGGACCATGAGCGAGGCCTCAGACGCGAGCCCCTGCCCCGACTGCGCGACGCCGGCGCGTCGGGCCCTTTCCGTGTTTGCGGCGGTGAGCAAGGGCCCCGACGGCTTCAGCACTCCTCTCGGAGGCGGCGGTGGATGCGCCTGCGGCGCAGGCTCTTGCGGGTGCGCGTTATAGCGGGGGTGTCACTTCGAGAGCTGGGCCCCTATTGCCGTGAAGATAGGCCGTGGTGCATGAGTCCGATGGTTGGCC
>CAZPYZ010000003.1:0-18337 GCA_964590215.1 uncultured Dehalococcoidia bacterium
CAGGCCGACAAGATCGCCCCGGTGGGGCAGCGATGGGCCGGAGTTCCCCCGGTCAATGTGTCGGTCAAGCTGTCCGCCTTGTGCTCCCATTTCGAGCCGGGCGCGCCGGAGTACGTGCATGGCGTGCTGAAGGGGCGGATCGGAAAACTCTTCCGGGTGGCGAAGCAGCATGGTGCCTTCGTCCACTTCGACATGGAGCAATTCCGGCTGAAAGCGCTGACCCAGCATGTCTTCACCGCGATGCTGACGGAGCCGGAGTTCTCGGACTGGACTGATGTTGGCATCGTTGTGCAGGCGTACCTGCGAGATGCCGAGCAGGATATTGCTCAACTGCAGGACATGGCTGAACGGCGAAGAGCGCCCATCACCATCAGGCTGGTCAAGGGGGCCTACTGGGACGAAGAGCGTATCGTTGCTCGCCAGCATTCGTGGCCATTGCCAGTCTACGAGGAAAAGGAAGAGACGGACGCCTCTTACGAGCGCTGCACCGACCTGCTCCTCGATGCGTTTCCCCATTTGCGCCCCGCCTTTGGGACCCACAATCCGCGCTCCATTGCCCAGGCCGCCGTAAAGGCGCGGCGGCAGGGGCTGAGGGAGGGGGATGTCGAGTTTCAGATGCTGTACGGCATGGCGGAGGACATCCGTACCGCTATCCACGAGCAGGGGTTCCGGACACGGGTGTACGTCCCGGTTGGCGACATGCTGCCCGGTATGGGCTACCTCGTGCGGCGGCTGCTGGAAAACTCATCCAACTTGGGTTGGTTTCGGGCGCTCGCAGAAAGTCCAAAGCATGCCCTGAGCCCTTCGGCTCCGATCAGGGTAGACTCCGTCGAAGGGTCCAAAGCATGCCCTGAGCCCTTCGACTCCGCCCAGGGTAGACTCCGTCGAAGCATCCAAAGTCCAGCGGCCCAGCCTTCCTCCCGTGGACTGGTATTTCGCAACGCTCCCCCGGCGCGGTTCTTCGAGAAGGAGCCCCGACGCTTGATGGAAGAGGCATTAGAAGAGATCAGGAATAAGCGCGGCCTGACCTACCCGGTGCTGGTGGGTGACCGCGAGGTGGCGGACCGGCCGATGGCGGAGGTGCGATACCCGGCCGACCCGGATTTCCTGCTGGGAGAGGTGGCGCAGGCGACGGTGGAGGACGTGGATACGGCGGTCGCCCGGGCCCGTGAGGCGTACCCAGAGTGGAGGGACCGCGGCGCGGCCGAACGAGGGAAGGTGCTGTGCCGGGCGGCGGGCCTGGTGGAGGACCACCGATACGAACTCGCGGCCCGGATGGTCTACGAGAGCGGCAAGCCCTGGCACGAGGCCGATGGTGATGTGACGGAGGCCATCGACTATCTGCGGTACTACGCGCAGGAGGCGGTACGGTTTGAACGACCGAAGCGGCTGGGCGACTTCCCGGGGGAGGAGAACCAATATTTCTACGAGGGGCGCGGCGTGGCCGCTATCATCGCTCCCTGGAACTTTCCCCTAGCAATTATCACCGGCATGGCCGGCGCGGCCCTGGCGGCAGGCAACGCCGCCCTCCTCAAGCCGGCTGAGCAGTCGCCCCTCATCGCCTTCGAACTGGTCCAGATCCTCCGAAAAGCCGGCGTGCCCCCCGAGGTCGTGCACTACCTACCGGGTCCGGGCGAGACAGCAGGCCGGGCGCTGGTCGCCCATTCCGGCGTGGACGTGGTCGCCTTCACTGGGAGCAGCGCCGTCGGGCTCTCCATCCTCGAGAACGCGGCCCGAGTGGGGGATGGCCAGCGGAACGTGAAAAGGGTGATCACAGAGATGGGCGGGAAGAACGCAATCATCATCGACGATGACGCGGACCTGGACCAAGCACTGAGGGAGACGCTCCTTTCCGCCTTCGGCTATGCGGGGCAGAAATGCAGCGCCTGCAGCCGCCTTATCGTGGTCGGGTCCGCATGGGAGGAGGTCGTCACGCGCCTTGGGCCCGCGGTCCAGAGTTTGGTGGTTGGGCCGCCCCACGATCCGGCAACTTTGGTCCCGCCGGTCATCACTGGGGCAGCGCAGACCCGGATCCTGGACGTCATCGACGAGGCGCGGGGCTACGCGCGGCTGCTGGTCCAGGGTCAGGTTCCGCCGGGAAAGGGGTACTACGTGCCCCCGACGGTTTTCGCGGATGTCCCTCGAGCCTCACGGCTGGCGTGGGAGGAGGTGTTTGGGCCCGTGCTGGCGTTGTTTCGAGCCGCGGACTTCGAGGACGCTCTGGACATCGCCGCCGGCTCGGCCTTCGCGCTTACAGGAGGGCTGTTCTCCCGGAACCCACGACACATCGCCCTGGCACGGCGCCGGTTCAGGGTGGGCAACTTGTATATTAACCGGAAGATCACCGGGGCCATCGTAGGCCGGCAGCCTTTCGGCGGGTTGGCCATGTCAGGCCATGGGGAGAAAGCGGGGGGGCCCGACTATCTCCGCCAGTTCATGGAGCCCCGGGTGGTGACGGAGAACACGATGCGCAGGGGTTACGCGCCCCCAGGCGATGAGGCGCGTGGCGGGAGTGCGTGGGAGTCGAACCCACCCAACGGCGCGCGGGCGACGTCGCAACGGTTTTGAAGACCGCGAGGCCCACCAGGACCCATCCACTCCCAAAGCCTCAGTATAACAAGAGGCGTTGCTAGCTCGACTGTCCCCTTGCGGAGTTGCGGAGGTGCTCGTTACAGGATGGCTGCCGGACCGGGGGAGGCGTCGCCCCAGTCGCCGAGTGATAGGGCTGACGGCCGTGACCCAAGGCCTAACGCCCTCAGCCATGCTATCCTCGCGCCATGGACTCTGTCGCCCTCTACCTCCATGTGCCCTTTTGCCGCCACAAGTGCCCCTACTGCGACTTCAACGCGTATTCGGGGCTGGAGCGCCTCATTGGGCCCTTCGTTGAGGCTCTAGAGCGGGAAATCTGCAACTGGTCGTTGCTGTTGTCCGGGCGGGCGGTCCCTACGATCTTCCTGGGGGGTGGCACTCCGAGCCTGCTGCCTGGCGCCGAGCTTGCGCGTCTTCTGACTGCCTGCCGGAACGCCTTCGCCGTCTCCTCAGACGTAGAGGTCACCCTGGAGGCGAACCCAGGGACCCTGGACCTCCCGAGGCTGCAAGCCTACCGGCAAGCGGGTGTCACGCGCCTCAGCCTGGGCGCCCAGAGCTTCCACGACCCCGAGCTCCGCTGGCTGGGGAGAGACCATACGGCCGGGCAAACGCGAGAAGCGGTGTCCCTCGCTCGTGTGGCAGGCTTCGAGAACCTGAGCCTGGACCTGATCTTCGGCCTCCCGGGTCAGACCCTTGCCGCATGGCAGGACAGCCTGGATGAAGCCCTTGCCTTGAGGCCGGAACATGTCTCCTGCTACGCCCTTACTGTTGAAGAAGGCACACCTCTTGCACGGCGGGTCGCCTCTGGGCGGGACCCCGCGCCCGACCCCGATCTCCAAGCGGATCAGTACCAGGTAGCCGAGGACCTCCTGAAAGCAGGGGGGTTCGTCCACTACGAGATTTCGAATTGGGCACGGCCGGGCTACGAGTGCAGGCACAATATGACGTACTGGCGTAACGAGCCGTACGTGGGGTTGGGGCCCGGGGCTCACTCATACTTTGCGGGGTACCGGTTCTCCACGGTCCGTTCGCCGGGCGCATACATACGGGCGATGGCGCGGGGGGGCGATACGGCGATGAGGCGGACGGGCGATACGGCGATAAGCGGTGTGGGTGATGAAGCCATGAGGCGAGCTTCCCCTATCGCGGAATCGGAATTCGTGGATCCGAAGACGGACCTGTTTGATACCCTGACCCAGGGGTTGAGGCTGGTGGAGGGCGTGGATCTCCGGGCGGCGAGACGGCGGCATGGCCCGTTCGATGAGAGGGTATTCGAACCCTTGCGCGACGGCGGGCTTGTTGACCGCGAGGGGGATTGGGCCCGGCTGACACGCCGTGGCCGCCTGCTTGCCAATGAGGTCTCCCTCGCTATCATGGAGGCGCTTGGCCTCCCATGATGGATGAGCAACTGCAGCTCCCACCTTTCTTCCTCCAGTTTCAACAGACTACAGAGAACCTGGCCCTTGGGCTGGTGAGCGCCCGGGTGCGTGTTCGAGCCTTGATCGAGTTGTTGGAGGAGAAGGGCCTGTTCGGCCCAGGGCAGTACGACGAACGCGCCGCGGCGGTGTGGGACCGAGACTACGAGAGCCTTGCCCAGGAGCTGATGGGTAGCGAGGAACCGAGCCACGAGAACCTGCCCTCGAGCGAAGCGAAGGGTGAGGAAGTGGCCCTCCAGCCAGGACACCCGAATTACGGGGGCTACTACCGCGAGGCGCTGGCCGGTTTCGTGGATGAGGCCGTTGCCACCCGGGTTCGCGTCCGGGCCATCATTGAGCTCTTGGAAGAGGGGGGCCTCTTTGCCCCCGGGGAGTTCGAGAAGAAGGCGGACGCGATCTGGGAGCGGGATTATGAGGAGTTGGCGATGGAGTTCTACGGGGGGCGGTATTAAGGCCTAGCGTGCGAGGATCGTCCGAAGGCCTGCATCCAATTCCCGAACTCGGTTTGGGGGCAGCCTACCGACGTGTTCGGTCACCTGACGCGGCAACGCGGGTATTCGAGGTGATGACCGCTACAACGACGGTCCGGATGCCCCGGGATGTATCCCATCCGACTGAATAACGACGGCGGGCCGTCGAAAGCCCGGGCCGGAACCCGAAGGGTCTGGCAGGTTAGCCCACCAGATCTCGCCCCGGTTCGCTACCAATCACCCTCAGGCAGGAGCGTGACCGGATCGACGCTCGAGTCCGCGGCCGCGTACCGGCGTTCAGGGGTCCCCTTCAGGCCCTCAGGGTCATGCTCTTGGAGGGAATGCTCCACCGCGATGCACACCAGTTGGTCCACCGGGATCCTGAAGTCCCGAGCCATTCTGTCCGCCGCCTCGAGGAGCGGTTCCGGCAGGGAAACAGCCGCCTTGTTCTTCATGCGGCCAGTATAACCCTTACTCCAGCCGTCGCAGAGAGAGCTAGGCTTCGGAGTCCCCTCCGCCATCGTCATCGTCGGGTTCATCGGGCTCCGGGTCGTCACGGCCCCGGCGCTCGATGATGTCCACCGGATCCAGCGACGGCAGCTCCATCTGCGTGGCCCCGCCACCGGCGCTCCCATTGAAGCATGAGACCGACACCACTCGGTCACCGGGGAGCACATCCATCACCGTGACGCCTTGGGCGTCACGGCCGGTGCGGCGGATGCTTTCGACGGTCGTGCGCAGGACGATCCCTTTCTCGGTAATGAGCATCAACTCCTGAAGCGGGAACACGACGTGGGCCGCGACCAGCTCGCCCGTCTTTGACGTGCAGCGCATGGCTCGCACGCCACTGCCGCCCCGGTTGTGCACCGGGAAGTTCGCCAGACGGGTCCGCTTGCCGAAGCCCTGAGACGATACCACCAGCAGCTCCGCCCCCGGAAGCACGGCGTCCATCGCCATCAGGGAGTGGTTCGGCTCCAGCTTGATGCCCCGCACCCCACCGCTCTGGCGAGATGCGGTCCGCAGCGAGTCCACAGGAAAACGCACGGCCTGCCCTCGGTTGGTCACGAGGATGATGTCGTCGCCGGCCTTGGCCAAGCGGGCGGACACTAGCTGGTCGCCCGCTTCCAGGTCCATCGCGATAATGCCTGATGCGCGGACCTGCTCAAAACCGCCGACAGGGGTTTTCTTGACTTCACCCTTCTGGGTCGCCACCAGTAGAAAGTCCGCCCGGCTGAAGTCCTCCACCCGTACTATCTCGGTGACCCGCTCCTCCGTCGTCATGTTCACCACGTGGACGATGGGCAGGCCCCGGGACTGCCGTGCCGCATCGGGCACCTCGTAGGTTTTCAGGTGGTAGACCTTGCCGCGGTCGGTGAAGACCAGCAGGCTGTCGTGGGTGTCGGCGATAAGCAGTCGGTAAACCGCGTCCTCCTCCCGGGTCTGCATGCCCCGGATGCCTTTGCCCCCGCGGCGCTGACGCCGGTAGGTATCGGCCGGCACCCGCTTGATATACCCTCGCTGGCTGAGGGTCACCGCCACTTCCTGGTGGGCGATGAGGTCCTCGTTGGTCAGCTCTGCAGCTTCCTCTGCGCTGATTTGAGTTCGGCGACCATCACCGTACTTCTTCTTGAGATCGGAGGCGTCCTCCTTGATGAGGAAGTCGATCTTGTTGGGGTTGGCCAACAAGTCTTCCAGGGAGGCAATGTTCTTCAGGACCTCGGCCAACTCTTCCTCGATCTTCCGGCGTTCCAGGCGGGCCAGCCGCCGCAGCTGCATGTCCAGGATTGCGTTAGCTTGAGCTTCGCTGAGATGGAAACGCCGCCGCAGGTTGTTGCGAGCCGTCTCGACGCTCTCCGACCGGCGGATGGTCTGGATCACCTCGTCCAGGTGATCCAGGGCGATCTTCAGGCCCTCCAGGATGTGGGCCCGCTCTCGGGCTTTGTTGAGGTCGAACTCGGACCGCCGGCGGATGACCACTCGCCGGAAATCGATGAAGTACTGGATCATCGGTTTCAGGCCCAGCACTCTGGGCTGCCCGTCTACCAGGGCGAGCATGTTCACGAAGAAGGCGGATCGCATCGCGGTGTGCTTATAGAGGCTGTTGAGCACCGCCTTCGGCTGGGCATCCCGGCGTAGCTCGAACACGATCCGCATCCCCTGGCGGTCCGACTCATCGCGAAGGTCGCTGATGCCTTCGATCTTCTTGTCCCGCACCAGTTCGGCGATGCGCTCGACCATCGTCGCCTTGTTCACCTGGTAGGGCAGCTGGGTGACCACGATCTGATAGCGGCCGCCCCGGGCCATCTCCTCCACGTGGGCCTTGGCTTGGACCACCACGCGGCCTTTGCCGTTCGCGAACGCGTGGCGGATGCCCTCCCGGCCCATGATGGTACCGCCGGTTGGGAAGTCCGGCCCCCTGACGATCTCGGCCAGCTCTTCGAGGGTGGCCTCCGGGTTGTCAATGAGATGGACGATGGCGTCGCAGATTTCGCCCAGATTGTGGGGCGGGATATTGGTCGCCATCCCAACCGCGATGCCGGAGCTGCCGTTGACCAAGAGGTTTGGCAGACGGGCGGGCAACACCAGCGGCTCCCGGCGGGAGTCATCGTAGGTTGGGGCGAAATCGACGGTGTTCTTCTCGATATCGGCCAGCATCTCCACTGCGATGGCGGCGAGGCGGGCCTCGGTATAGCGCATAGCCGCGGGTGGGTCGTTGTCCACGCTGCCGAAGTTGCCCTGGCCAAGAACCAGGGGATAGCGCATGGAGAAGTCCTGCGCCATACGGACCAGGGCATCGTAGACCGGTGCGTCGCCGTGGGGGTGGTACTTGCCGAGAACCTCACCGACGACGGCTGCGCTCTTCTTGAAGGGACGGTTTGGCTGGAGGCCGAGCTCGTCCATTGCGTAGAGGATCCGCCGGTGGACCGGCTTGAGCCCGTCCCGAACGTCTGGCAAGGCCCGCGCGACGATGACGCTCATCGCGTAATCCAAATAGGACCCCCGCATCTCCTCTTCGATGCGGACGAGCCGGATACGTTCTAGGTTTTCGGCCATCGATGCCTACTCCTTAGTGGCCCAGGGAATAAGACCGCCGGCCGCGGTCACGCGGCCGGCGTTGTTCTCGTTGGTAGGTTCTTGCTGGGGAGATTTGCGGCTGCCAGTCTACCGATGGTAGTGGTCTGAAGTCCACGCATCACAAATAGTATATCATTCGGGCCGTGGATCTCCCCGCGTTCGTCATGTCCCGGCGCTGGGCCTCCGTGATGATCGGCGGTGCCGCTCTGCTGGCCCTTTCCGTCGCGTTCTCTGCCCATCTCTGGTACGAGAACACCTATTTCATCACCACCGAAAATGCCTCTGTGGCTGGAGCACTGGTGCACGTTTCTAGCCCTGACCCGGGGCGAGTCTATGGTCTGCCAAAGGACGTCGGCGATGTGGTGGATAGGGAGGAAGCCCTCGCAGTAGTGGACATTCCTCTCTCCACTGGCCTGGCCCAAGGGGGGAGCCGCACAACGTTCCTGGACGCCCGTGACCGCTTGATCCCTGTCCGGTCACCGGTACAAGGTGTCGTCGTCGCGCGCGCCGTCAACATCGGCGACACCATCAACTCTGGCCAAGCCATCTTCACCCTCGTGGACACGAGGAAGCTGTGGGTAGTCGCCAATGTTGAGGAGACGCGTATCACCCAGGTACAGCCGGGCCAGCGGGTGGAGGTTTTCGTCGACTCGTTGAACCGGACCCTGGCTGGGATGGTGGAGACCATCGTCCCGGCCAGCACTTCCACCTTCTCCCTGCTTCCCGCCCAAAACCCCGCTGGCAACTTCACGAAGGTGGTGCAGCTGGTGCCGGTCCGGATAGCGTTGGTAGACAACCAGACACCGCTGATTGTTGGGGCGTCCGCCCGGGTGCGGATTCACCTTGAATGAAACGTAATGCTTGATAGGTGACCGCCCCGCCCCCAACCCCACACATTCGCTATACATGACGCAGCAGGGATTACGCCGCAGCTTCGACTACCGGTGGTTGACCCTCGCAGTCACGACAACCGGTTCCTTCATGTCGCTCCTCAACATGACCAGCGTCAATATCGCTCTGCCCACGATCATGGAGGTCTTCGGGGTGGATGTGCAGGAAGGGCAGTGGGTGATTACCGCGTACTCGATTGCGATGTCCATCGTCATCCCTATGTCCGGCTTTCTGGCGGAGAAGGTGGGGATGAAGCGCATGTACATGCTGACCATGGCCTTGTTCGTCCTGGGCTCGCTGATGTGCGTCCTCGCGTGGAACCTGCCCTCGCTGGTCTTTTTCCGGGTGCTCCAGGGTTTGGGGGGCGGCATGCTGCAACCGTTGAACATGGCCATCGTCTTCTCCGTGGTAACCCCTCGGGAGCGCGGCCAGTTCATGGGGCTCTTGGGGCTGCCGATGCTCGCCGCGCCGCTGCTAGGGCCCACGGTCGGCGGTTACCTCATCGAGTATGTGGACTGGCGGTCCATTTTCGCCATCAACCTGCCCATCGGCTTGGTCGGGCTGACCTTGGCGGGCCTCCTGCTGCGGGAGACACCCTCCCGTCCGCGGGCACCCCTCGACGTTCCGGGCCTTGCGCTTTCCACCATCGCCTTCCCTTCCCTGCTCCTCGGCTTTACCTTCGGCGCCCGGGAGGGGTGGGGCGCCCTGGGTGTTCAGCTCGTTCTGATGGTGGGCGCCCTGGCCTTCATTGCCTGGGTGATTGTCGAGTTGATCCAGGAGGAGCCGATGTTGGACCTTCGGCTCTTTGCCAATCCCACCTATTCCCTCGCGATGGCCATTAACTTCGTGCTCAACCTCTCGCTGCACGGGACGCAGTTCTTGCTCCCTCTTTTCTTGCAGACGGGCCAGGGGTTGGATGCGCTGCAGGCGGGAATCATCCTGGTGCCCCAAGGGATCGCCGGGTTTCTTTCAATGAACATCGCGGGGCAGGCTTACAACCGGCTCGGGCCCCGACCTATCGCGCTGCTCGGGACCGCGCTGATGGTTGCCACCACCTGGAGCTTCAGCCGGATTGGCCTGGCCGCCTCCCCGGCCCTCGTCACCTGGCTGTCCGTCGCAAGGGGCCTTTCGATGGGCTTTTGCCATCTCCCGGTCCAAACGTCGGCCTACAACACGGTGCCGCAGGAGAAGATGCCCCGCGCGACGGCGCTGAACAATGGCTTCATGCGCATCTACGCCACGTTCAGCACCGCGTTTCTCGCCACGATCCTCCACGGTCGCAGCGTTTTTCACTACACTCATCTAGCGGCGAGCATGACGCCCTCCCGACCCGCGGTTGCTGTCGTCCTGGCCAGGCTTCAGGCAGCCCATGGATCACAGGGACTCCTGCCCGTGCGTCCAGGCGGGAGCGCCTGGGAAACGCCTGACCCGCGCACCGCCGCCGTGCTTTCCCGCGCCGCCTCTCACCAAGCCTTCATCCTCGCCTTTAACGACACCTTCGTGGTCCTGACGCTGTTTTCCCTAGCGGCGATGGTCCTGGGCCTTTTCCTGAAGGACGCCGCATTGACTGGGCGCGCAGGGGAGGGGCAGGCTGACCCGAGACTCGGGACCAGAGACTAGAGACTGGAGACTCGCCGTGTGGCGCGGTAAGTCCGTGTCTGTCGTCTTTCCCACCTACAACGAGAAAGACTCCATCCGAGCTGTCATAGGGGACTTCTTCGCCACCGAGGTCGTGGACGAGATCGTCGTCGTCGACAACAATGCCGCTGCGGGGACCATGAACGAGGTCCTCCAAACCGACGCGATTCTGGTGCGGCAACCAGAACAAGGATATGGCTACGCCATTCAACGTGGGCTGGAGGTCGCGTCCGGCGACTATCTCATCGTCTCGGAGCCCGACGGCACGTTCTCGGGCCGTGACGTGGTCAAGCTCCTGGCTTATGCGGAGGACTGCGACGTGGTCTATGGCACGCGCACCCACCGCGAGTTCATCTGGGCCGGCGCAAACATGGGCTGGTTTCTGAAGTGGGGAAACTACGCGGCGGCCAAAATCATGGAGTTTAGCTTTAACACGTCGACCCTGAGCGACGTCGGCTGCACCATGAGGCTCCTCTCCCGCTCCGCGTTCGAGGAGATCCGGCCCCACTTCAGCGTGGGGGGCAGCGCTTTTGGCCTGGAGATGATGCTCCTCTCCTTGATTCGTAGGCTGCGCGTAGTTCAGGTCCCCGTGAACTACACCGTGCGGGTTGGGCAGTCCTCCGTGACCGGAGACCGGGCCAAGGCCGTACGGTTGGGCTTGCAGATGCTCTGGTTAATCGCCGACTACCGGATCAGGAGTCTGTTCGGGAGACACCCGGCCTGCTTGAGGGCGCCGGGGTCTCGACGGAGTCGCGCTCCCCATGGCTAGCCACTTTGACCGCATCGCGGGAGCCTACAACCGTAGCCTCCCCTCCCACGTGGTTGCCCACTATTTGGATCGGAGGTTCGACCTGCTCCGGGAGGTCGTTCCTCCTCCGGGACCGGTGCTGGACGTGGGTTGTGGGACGGGGCTGCTCGCCTGGAAGCTGAACACGGCCGGCTACGCGGTCACGGGGCTCGACGCGTCGCGGGGAATGCTAAGCGAAGGAGAGGCGCTTCCTGGGTACCCGGGAGGGATCGTGGAGCTGTTCTACCGCGTCCAGGGAGATGCCACTCACCTGCCCTTTCGAGATTGCTCCTTTCCAGCCGTGGTTACTATCGCTACGCTCCATCACATCGTGGCTCCGGATCTAGTGCGGGCTGCTATTCACGAGATGCTGCGGGTCACCACGCCGTGCGGGGCTGCGGTGATCTGGGATCACAACCCCCTCAATCCCTACTGGCCGTTCCTGATGCGGCGTGTACCACAGGATGAGGGGGACACGCGGCTGGTGCCATTGAGCGAAATCCTCGCGGCGTTGGATGGGGCTTCGGTGCAGGCGTTCAGGCGCGGATGGGTACCCGATTTTGTCCCGGCGTGGGGCCTGCCTGCCTTGGCCATTCTTGAGCGAACGCTGGAAGCAGTGCCAGGCATTAAGGCCTTCGCCGCCCATAATGTGGTGATTGTTCGGAAGAGGGATCCTGCCTGAGGTTCTTGAACGCGGCGTGGTAGTGGCCCTCCCACCTCCAGGGCGTCGACGAACGCCCCGGACGCTGTTGCTCCTGACCGCGGTCTCCCTCGCGGCCGCCCTCCCATTTCTCCCCACCCTGGGAGGGTATTTTTTGGCAGACGACTTTGGCCTCATCCAGCTCTTTTCTCAGAAGTCCTGGTGGCACGTCCTGACCCTCTTTACCAATCCCTGGTGGGATGAGATCTATGGGTTCCGGAGCGACGAGTTGCGCCCAACCGTGGCCCTCTCGTACCAGTTGGATTGGTGGATCGGCGGGATCAGCCCTTGGGGGTACCACCTCAGCAACCTCGTGTTCCACGTGCTCGCCGCCCTCCTCGTCTATGCCCTGGCTCGGTGGGCGGCAGAGTTGGGACAGGTGTGCTCGGCTCTCGCCGGGGCATTGTTTGGGGTCTTGGCCGTTCATGCTGAGGCAGTCGCCTGGATCAGCGGGCGGGCCGACTCCATCCCAGCCGTGTGCTTCATGGCGTCAGTGGTGGCCTACGCTCGCTGGCGGCGAGCGGTCCCAGGGGGGAGCGCCGGAGTCCCGTCCTCTCGTCGCTGGTATTGGCTCTCCTTGGCTGCCTTTTTCTTTGCCCTGTTCAGCAAGCAATCGGCAGTGACCCTACTTCCGGCGCTAGTGGCATACGATGTCCTGGTCCCGCGGTCTCAGGGCGCCGTCCGAATCGAAGGACCGCTCCTTGCGCAGGTAAGGTCTACGTTGCATGGTCTTCCCTGGCGCACCTACTTACCCTTCGCGGCCCTGACCGCGGGGTATCTCATGCTGCGCACGCGCTTGTTCGGCAATGCTATCCGGGAGCAGCAAATCACCTGGGAGCGATTCCAGCTTTTCCTGGAGCGCCAGGATACCTATTTGCAGATGATGGCCGCCGGTGTTGAGCATCTTGGTGGTGACGGGCTAAACCTGGCGGTCGCGACGCTGGTCTCCGGAACGTGCATCCTGGCCGTTTGGGGCTCGGCCCGAGGGTCCACCAGTTGGGGTGCATTGCTTTTCGTAGGACCCGTCTGGTGGGCCACAACCGTCGGCCCTCTCGCGGTGACGTACCTGTCCGCGAGGCACCTCTACCTCGCCTCCGCGGGCATCGCCATCGCTCTGGCCATGGGTTGCAACGCCCTCTGGGTGGCTGGTCCCGCTGGGCCGCGTGTCGCCGCTGGTCGCCTGGCGGGAGCCGGGTTGGCCACGGCGCTTCTCCTTGGGCAACTGCTCGCCCTTACGGTTTACGTCGATCGGTGGAATGCGGCAGCGCGGCTATCCGAGGCTGTTGCCCGTGCTCTGCGGGACGAGGTCCCGGACGGCGCTCTCGTGCTGCTGGGCGCTCCTCCCAGCGGCGATGACCCTGTCCGTTGGGCCTGGGTGTGGGGGCTGGCACTTCCTTTCGCACGTCAACCCCCATTCACGCCCGACGACAGAAAAGAGGCCGTGTCCATCGTCATGCGACCCGAAATCTACTGCTGTGGCTACGGGGAATGGTATCGTTTGACTCGGGAGGCCCTCTTGGCGTGGGAGACTGGCCACTACGGTCCTGTGATAGCCTTGGCCTGGGAGACACCGTCAGGGGCGCTCATTCGCCGCGACGGCGAGGCCATTCGGGAAGGCGTCAAACGGCTTCGGGACGCACAGACGCCGGGCGACATGGCGGGTGGGATCGATGGGCTCCTCCGCCCTTTGGGCGGAACCGGCGCCCGGTTTCGCGTGAGCTAGGAGTGGGCCGGAAAGCCGCACTCAGTCGAGGGAGGCGGGGCAAACGACCGCTGCGTGAACCTGGGGTCTGGGGCGCAGCCCCAGTGTCACCGGCGTTCCGGCTGTGCTTCTAGGCTACTCCTCGCGGGGATAGGCTACGGCGCTGTACGGCGTGCCTGTGCGGACCCAGGCCTGGGCCATGGCAAGCGCGCACCCCATGCCCTCCAGCACTGGCACACCAGCGGCCTCTCCTAATTCCCGGGCCGAGAATTCCACCGGAGACATCGACATGCCATGGCATACGATGAGTGCCGCGCCCTCCCTGACCAAGCGTTGCCCCTCCCCGGCGAACCGCTCCAGCAGCAACGGCGAGCGGTCCCACATCTCTGTGGGGGCCATGCCCACCGCTCCCAGGCCCACGAGCATCTGCTCAAACCCTTGGTCTCTGACTTGCCTGAAGGTGTGGCTGTGGTTGTCTGAGCGATAGGTGATGATCCCCCAACGACTGGTCATGAGCGCGGCCATGCAGTAGGCTGCTCGTGCCTGGCCCACGATGGGGATCGAACACTTCGTTCGGGCAAGCTCGACGCCAAACTCCATCATCCCGTAAGGAATGCAGGCGTCAAACCCCTCCTTCTCCGCCTGGATCATCCGCTCGGCGACCAGCAAGTGGTTCCGCGCCGATGCCATCGCGTCGCCGCCGAGGCCGCGGCCAGCGAATCCGGACGAGACTTCGGGGAACCCAAGGGTGACCTGTACCGAATTCGATGAGTATGACTCGACGGTCTTCACGATGCGCGCCTCGATCTCCGGGGTCATGGTGCCCCTTGGGGTGTACATTGTTACCAAGATCTTCATAGGGACCCCCTACGCATTGACTGCGATTTCGCCCGTATGATAAGGTAACGCCAGGCTCATGACAGCGATCTGGGGGCTTCTTCTCGTAGTAGGTTAGCTGGCCCGTGCGGCCGGCATGGGACGGAGACTGCCCGGTTCGGCCGCTAACAGCTAGCATTTAGGGTAATCCAATGGCAACTCCGTCCACACCGGACGGAGTTTTTTGATCTCTTAAAGAGGGACCTATGCCACCACTCCCAAGCGACGCGATCAAACAGGGTATCCAGCGGGCCCCCAATCGCTCAATGCTCTATGCAGTGGGCTTCACTCCCGACGACTTCGGGAAGCCCTGGGTTGGGATAGGCAGCTGCTGGAGTGAAGGTACGCCCTGTAATTTCAACAACCTGCGCCTCGCCGGCCTGATTAAGGAGGGCATCGCGGCTGCGGGTGGCGTCGGCCGTATCTTCAATACCATCTCCGTTACCGATGGCATCGCCATGGGCACTGAGGGGATGAAAGCCTCCCTCGTAAGCCGGGAGATCATCGCGGACTCCATGGAGCTCTACATGCGCGGCCACGCCTATGATGCCCTCGTGGCCATCGGTGGCTGCGACAAGACGAACCCGGGTGGACTGATGGCCCTTGCCCGGCTCAACGTGCCGGGCATCTTCCTGTACGGGGGGAGCATCATGCCCGGCAATTTCCGCGGGCGGGACGTGACCATCCAGGACATCTTCGAGGCAGTCGGAAAGTACGCGGCCGGGGAGATGAGCGAGGCGGATGTAGCTGAGCTGGAGCAGAGGGCCTGCCCCGGCGAGGGGGCCTGTGGGGGAATGTTCACCGCGAACACCATGTCGTCGGCCAGCGAGGCGTTGGGCATGGCGCTGCCCTTCAGCGCATCCGTACCCGCCATCGACCCGGCGCGGGAGGAGCTATCGCGCCAGACAGGGGTCGCGGTGGTTGACTTGGGGCAGAAAGAGATCCGGCCCCGGGATATCATGACCCGACCTGCCTTCCTCAATGCGATCGCGGTCGTGGAATCCCTGGGCGGATCCACCAATGCGGTGCTTCATCTCCTTGCCATCGCTCGGGAGTGCGGCGTTGAGCTGACCATCGATGATTTTGACCGGGTTAGCGCGAAGGTGCCCCACGTTGGGGATCTCAAGCCCAGCGGCCGTTACGTCATGTATGACCTGCATAAGGCCGGCGGGGTTCCTACGGTCATGAAGGTGCTCCTGGATGCGGGGCTTATCGATGGGGATTGCTTAACAGTGACCGGCAAGACGGTCAGGGAGAACCTGGAAAATGTCGTTTGGAATAACGACCAGGATGTGGTCCGTCCCATCGGTAATCCGCTCAGCCCCGCAGGCACTATGGTTATTCTGCGGGGGAACCTGGCCGCCGAAGGTTGCGTTATGAAGATCGGGGGCCAGCGGGTGACCAGCTTTACGGGACCGGCCCGCGTCTTCGATGGAGAGGAGGCCGCTTTGCATGCGGTCCTGCAACGGCGCATCAGAGAAGGCGACGTCGTGGTCATCCGATATGAAGGACCCAAGGGCGGCCCCGGGATGCGGGAGATGCTCGCGGTCACCTCTGCCCTCTCTGGCCAGGGGCTCGGGGGCAAGGTTGCGCTCATCACCGACGGCCGCTTCTCGGGCGCCACCCACGGCATCATGATCGCGCACGTGGCCCCCGAGGCCGCCGTGGGCGGGCCCATCGCGGCTTTGCGGGACGGCGACGCGATTACGGTGGATGCGGCTTCACGGCGCATCCACGCCGACCTTTCTGACGATGAGTTACGGCGCAGGCTTGCAGGGTGGAAGGCTCCGGAACCTGCCTACACCTGGGGGGCCCTTGCGAAATATGCACAGTTAGTCGGAACCGCGGCAGAAGGAGCGGTGTGCGGATGAGGTACGAGGGAGGGGCGGATCTAGAACTTGACACGCTAATGGGACGAGTCCGAGACAACATCGAGGTTGACGGCCGCCAGTGCTGGACGCTGTTCGACACTGGCTCGAGGAACACCTACGTAGTGGAGGATGTGGCCTCACTGGGCGTTGTGCTGCCATTCCAACGACCGTTGCGCACGGCGTTGGGTGGCGCGGTCCGTGAGGTGCGCGAGACCTGCCTGCTAGTCGGATCGCTCCAGGGGCATCAGATCGCGATCAGAGCGCTGGTTCTTCCTGACATCGGGATAGACGAGGGGAACAAGCGCATCGAGATCCTGTTTGGGGCCAACGACATGCAGAACTGGGGGATCGTGCCGCTTCCGCATGAAGAGCGAATCGACATGAGCAATTACCCGGAGATGTTCATCGAGTTCACGGAGGCCAGCTTATGAGACTGTCCGGCGCGGAAATTGTTTTCGAGTGCATGCTCCGTGAAGGGGTCCGCCATGTGTTTGGCTACCCCGGAGGGGCGAACCTTCCTCTGTACGACACCTTCGCGAAGTACCCCCAGATCCAGCACATCCTGGTCCGCCACGAGCAGGCGGCGGCCCACGCCGCCGACGCCTACGCCCGGGTCACCGATGACGTCGGTGTGGCCTTCGGGACGTCGGGCCCCGGCGCGACGAACCTGGTAACGGGCATCGCTAACGCCTGGATGGATTCCGTGCCGCTGGTATGCATTACCGGATCCGTGGTGACGGCCCTCATCGGCCGCGATGGCTTCCAGGAGGCGGATATCACCGGGATCACCATCCCTATCACCAAGCACAACTGGCTGGTCACCAAGGTCGACGATATTGCCCAAGCGATGAAGGAGGCATTCTACATCGCCCGGACCGGACGGCCCGGGCCGGTTCTTGTCGACATCCCTCGAGATACCCAGCAACAGACCGCCGAGTTCTCGTACCCGGAAACCGTGAACTTGCGGGGCTACAGACTCCCGACTCATGTCGACCACAGCGCTGTACGGCGGGCGGCGCAGCTCATCGCAGATGCCCAGCGGCCGGTAATCCTCTCGGGCCATGGTGTTATCATCTCCCGCGCTTACAGCGAGCTGAAGCAGCTGGCGGAAACGGCCCAGATCCCGGTGATCACCACGCTGCTGGGGATCAGCGGCTTCCCCGGCACCCATCCCCTTTACCTCGGGATGCCGGGCATGCACGGCATGTACTGGAACAACATCGCCATCAGTGAATCCGACCTGGTCATCGGCATCGGAATGCGCTTCGACGACCGCGTCACGGGGCGGCTCAAGGATTTCGCCCCCCACGCGAAGATCATCCACGTGGACATCGATCCGGCGGAGATCGGCAAGAATGTTCGCCCGACGGTGGCGCTGATGGGCGACGTGAAGCACGTATTGACCGACCTGAACAAGGAGGTCCACCCCAAAGACCATCCGGAATGGAAAGCGTGGCTGGAGCGAATGCGCCAAGAGCACCCGTCCATCGCCCTTCCTGACACGGACAAGCTGCTGCCGCAATATGTGGTGCAGAAGATCTACGAAGCAACGGGTGGCAATGCATACGTGACCACCGGGGTGGGCCAGCACCAAATGTGGGCCGCCCAATACTTCTGGTACGACCGGCCCAATAGCTTCGTCACCTCGGGAGGTCTGGGGACCATGGGCTTTGAGGTGCCCGCCGCAATGGGCGTGCAGGTGGCCAAGCCCCGGGACACCGTTTGGTCCATTTGCGGCGATGGCGGGTTCCAGATGACGTTGCAGGAGCTGGCCACCATCGTCGAGTATGAGCTGCCGGTAAAGTTTGCCCTCCTCAACAACGGTTATCTCGGGATGGTGCGGCAGTGGCAGGAGCTGTTTTACAAGAACAACCTCTCGGCTGTGAAGATGTTCAGCCCGGATTTCGTGAAGCTGGCGGAGGCGTTCGGGATGGTTGGCCTGCGGGTCACCGATAAGACCCAGGTAGCGGGCGCCATTGACAAAGCCATGTCACACCCGGGGCCAGTGCTCATCGACTTCGTGGTGGATGAGGCGGAGAACTGCTACCCGATGGTGCCGCCGGGGGCGGCCCTGCAGGAGACCATTGACCAACCTAAGATTGAGAGGCCCCAGCGCGGCGAGGTGGTGACGCGACGATGACGCCCGCAAGACGGCAGACCCACACTATCGTAGCCCTCGTGGAAAACCGCCCGGGGGTCCTGAACCGCGTGGCGAGCAAGGTCCGGCAGCGGAACTTCAACATCGAGAGCCTGGCCGTTGGGCACTCGGAGATCCCCGGCCTCTCCCGCATGACTTTCGTAG
>CAZPYZ010000003.1:18437-24476 GCA_964590215.1 uncultured Dehalococcoidia bacterium
AGCCTGGCCGTTGGGCACTCGGAGATCCCCGGCCTCTCCCGCATGACTTTCGTAGTAGACGCGGGCACCACCGACGTGGAACAGGTGGTCAAGCAACTGGACAAATTAGTCGACGTGGTTCATATCGAGGACATCAGCCACCAGGACATGGTGTCCCGGGAACTGGCGGTCATCAAAGTCCGCTCCACGCCTGCAACCCGCAGCGAGATCCTGCAGATCGTGGACATCTTCCGCGCGGGGATCATCGACGTGACCACAGATTCGCTGATCGTCGAGGCGACGGGGGATCAGGACAAGCTGGAATCGCTGATCCAGCTCTTGCAGGAGTTCGGGATTATCGAGCTGTGCCGGACAGGCCGGGTGGCGATGCCGCGGGGTTCGGCCCGAGTGGGTCCGGAAGATGAGCCGCACCTGCTACTGCCGCACCTGCAGGGTGGCAGGGCGCCCGGAGGGATTTATTGAGGGGGTAGATGATCCCATGTGTCGGGTTCTTGTTTGGCCTGTTCGGATTAAGGAGTACCAAGGCATAAGATGAAGTGCCCGCGCTGTCAACTTGGCGTTCACATTCAAGCTGATCGCTCGGTCTACGAGATCCGGGATGAATCGGATCGGGCAATCAACGGGAAATACGGGGCAGAGGTCTCACACGGCCTGTGTCCAGAATGTGGAAAGCTGCTGGTAATGCTCCGGGAGGGACCATTGGTAGTTCATGAAGAGGGTCCTGAGTTGCAGGCTGTCATTGTTGAGCAGCCATTGTTTCCTGCCGGTGATTATCGACAAGTGGATGAGTCCGTGCCAGAACGCTACAGACGGGACTTTCAAGAGGCTGCGCTGCTGGTGAACTTGAGTCCTCGGGCCAGTGCCGCATTGAGCCGCCGCCTGCTTCAGACGCTGATCCGAGACGAGTATCGAATTAAGAAGGGCGATCTCTATCACGAGATCGAAGAACTGCGGTCAACAGGAACGATCTCGCAGATGGTACGAGACTCTGTCGACGTAATTCGGCAAGTCGGGAATATCGCGGCCCACCCCGAGTGGACCACTGTTGGGGAGCTAGTAGATGTGGAGCCCGACGAGGCGGCTTGGCTGCTCGATGTTTTGGAACTGATCTTCGAGGACCGATTTGTCGCGCCACGGCGGGGCGCTGTTAGAAAACAGCGGCTCAATGAAAAACTGTTGAAGTTGGGTAAGCCGACGGTCACTTAGCAGAAGGACTCGTATGCAGGTAGAGAATAGTCCCTTTACCGAAGAGAATATTCAAAAACTGTTCGGCCACGAAGCAGCAGAAGATGAGGATCCCGCACGCCTTCGAGAATACTACTTCAAGACCACAGCGTATGAGATTTTCGTCCTGTTGGTTAGGCGTATCGAAACCTTTTACGGACGCGAGGTTAACGAGCGTCAACTTCTCGAGACGATGCAGAGTGAGCTGGCAAGCTACTTAGATCCGATTATGGAACCTCGGTTCCAGGGGAGAGGCCACTGGGATAGAATTCCTACTTATCGGGTCTTGATGTCCCTAACACGTAAGCGGCCCCGCGACCTTATTAAGCTGTGCACTCTCGCCGCCCGGCAGGCCTTCGTTCGAGGGTCGAGACGTGTTGGCACACCCCATTTCGACGCAGTCTTTGAGGAGTATTCAAGGGGCCGCGTTCAAGACACCGTGAACGAATATCGGTCAGAGCTTCCCGAGGTTGAGGCACTCACCCTGAACATGAAACCCAACCGGAAGGAGCGAGAGGCGAAACTAGGCTACGTTTACTCAACGGCTGCATTGCTGGAAAAACTGGGAAACGTGATGCAGTTACAGAACTTTCGGTTCGCTGACGGCCGCCAAGCCACAGCGCGAGATCTCGCAGCCTTCCTGTACAAGATCAACTTCTTAACCGCGCGAAAGGAAACTGGCACGGGAATTGTCCGTCGTTATTTCGAAGATAATCAGTATCTGACCGCGAGACTCGTAGATTTCGGCTTTGACTGGGAGGTTCATCCGGCATACCGTTGGGCGCTGCAGCCGGAAAGCATTCAAGACATATACAGCTCTCTGCGATTGTCAGCAGACGATTAGGCCAGAAGAGAGGGGGAGAAAGGTGAAGACCAAGCACACGATCGTTCTGGAGCCGGACGGTGAGGCCTGGCTCGCTTACATCCCGGCCGTCCCTGGGTGCCATGCTCCCGGTGATACGCCCGAGGAAGCTATGCGGGAATTGGAAACAGTGTACGAGATGATCATCGAGGAGTACACACACGAGGGGAAAGTACTGCCGCCGGACGTGGAACTAATAGCCGGTGCCGCCAAGAGCTGAGGAAGTAGGTCGTGTGGCGGAGCGTCTGGGCTTTCAGTTCTTGCGTCAACGAGGCGCCCATCGCCGATATGGTCATCCTGATGGTCGCCGCACGACAATTCCCTTCCACCAAGGCCGCGACCTAGGGGTCGGCCTGTTCCACAAGATACTTAAAGAGTTGGGTGTGACCGAGGAAGATTTCAATCGGCTGCGGTGAACGCGAGCCGAGGAGTAAGAAATGGCAACTATCTTCTACGACCAAGATGCCGATCTCGCACTCTTACGGGACAAGCTCATCGGCATCATCGGCTACGGCAGCCAGGGCCACGCGCACGCCTTGAACATGAAGGACAGCGGGCTCAACGTCATCGTTGGCTTGTACCAGGGCAGCAACAGTTGGGCCAGGGCCCAGGGCGCGGGGCTCCAGGTGGCGACAGTGGACCAGGTAGCCAGGGATGCCGACGTCATTATGATGCTGGTGCCGGACCAGACCGCGAAGAGCGTGTATGAACAGTCCGTGGGCCCGGCCCTGAACTCCACCAAGACCCTGATGTTCGCGCACGGCTTCAACATCCACTTCAACCAGGTGGTGCCCCCCAGGGATGTCGATGTGAGCATGATCGCGCCCAAGGCGCCGGGCCATATCATGCGAGATGTCTTTACTCAAGGGCAGGGCACGCCTGCCCTGCTGGCCATTCACCAGGACGCGTCCGGCCACGCGCGAGACATGGCCCTTGCCTACGGCAAGGGCATCGGCGCCACGCGGGCGGGAGTGCTTATGACGACCTTCAAGGAAGAGACGGAGACCGACCTCTTCGGCGAGCAGGTGGTGCTTTGCGGGGGCATATCGGCCCTGATGGAGTCGGCCTTCGAGACGTTGGTGGAGGCCGGCTATCAGCCCGAGTCGGCCTATTTCGAGTGCTTGCATGAAATGAAGCTCATTGTGGACCTGATGTACGCCGGCGGGCTCGCGTACATGCGCCATTCCGTCAGCGACACGGCAGAATACGGTGACTACAGCCGCGGGCCGCGCGTGATCAACGAGCAGGTCCGGGCGGAGATGAAGAAGATTCTCAAGGAGATCCAATCGGGGGCCTTCGCCAGGGAATGGGTTACAGAGAACCTGGCGGGCCGGCCAGGCTTTCTCGCGATGCGAAAACAGCATGCGGAACATCCCATCGAGAAGGTGGGAAAGGAGCTGCGCGCGATGATGCCCTGGCTGCCGAAGCCGCGGGAATAGGACCGTGTGGCGGAGCGGCATGAAGGCTTCCGCAGGTGGACCAAGCTGGCTTTGGATAGCTGGCTCCTCCGCGCATCGCGCAGCTTTCAAGCGCTGATCCAGGAGCACGAGCAGATGATTGCAGAGGGCCTTCGGGACAACCGGTCTGATCGTATCCCGCATCTTCAGACAGAGATCAAGGCCTTTCAAGAACAGTTGGAGTTGGTCGAACTCGATCTGAAACGAAGGGGCCGAGATGGCCGCTAAGAAGTTGAAGGGTCTCAGAACGGATACTCGGTCTCTAGCGGCAGCATTTGCAGAAAAGTATGCTGCCGCCCGAGGCCGCGATATTGGAGCAGTGGAAGTCGGGATAGTCGATATCTACGACTCTGCTGTCAGGCTCTACGAAGACATACTGCCTCGGATCGCTCAGCTCGATGATCCGACGTCTGAGGACCTTGGCTGTGAGCTCGTCGACCTGTGGATGGAACTCCAACATATCGAGTACCACGCACGGCTCGCCATTCGAGGAATAAGGAAGATGGAGGGAGTGTTCCGCCAGGCCGCGGAAGCAGATACCGCACCACATCGACACTCTCCGGACAAGCCAAACTAGCGTGAGGGTATGGAGGTAGGAGGATGCGTTTGAAAGAGGAGGTATATAGCGTAGCCACGCCGGAGACGGCGGGCTACGCGGCGCTCCGGACGTAGGTAGGAGGCATGCCCTCACCCTAACCCTCTCCCAGAGGGAGAGGGAAAAAATCGGGGCCTCTCCAGGGGGAGAGGGGAGTTCACAGAAGGAGTGCCAAGACAATGGACAAAGTAGTCATCTTCGACACGACGATGCGCGACGGGGAGCAGGCCCCCGGCGCCACTATGAACAAAGAAGACAAGCTGAAGATGGCCCGCCAACTGGCGCGGCTGGGGGCGGATGTCATCGAGGCCGGCTTTGCGGCGAACTCCGAAAGTGAGGTCGAGGCGATCGCCGCCGTCGCCAAGGATGTCCGGGAGCCCATTATCTGTAGCCTCGCCCGCACTGTGCCTCGGGACGTGGACGAAGCATGGCGGGCCTTGAAGGGCGCCGCGCGGCCCCGCATCCACGTCTTCACCTCCTCCAGCGATCTGCACCTGGCGCACATGCTGCGCAAGAGCCGGGAGGAGGTGCTCAATGCCTCCGTCGGGGCCATCGAACGGGCCAAAGGGTATACCGAGGACGTGGAGTTCTCCCCTCAGGACGCCACTCGCTCGGATGTGAACTTCCTAGTGGACCTTTATACCGCCTGCATCGAGGCTGGCGCCACGACCATCAATATCCCGGACACCGTGGGCTACGCGATCCCCGCAGAGTTCGAGGAGCTGGTCCGCACCGTGATCCAGCGAGTGAAGAACAGCCACCGGGCCGTGTTTAGCGTCCACTGCCACAACGACCTGGGCCTTGCGGTGGCCAACAGCCTGGCCGCTATCCGGGGCGGCGCCCGCCAGATTGAGGTCTGCGTCAACGGCATCGGCGAGCGGGCAGGCAACGCCTCCCTGGAGGAGGTCGTCATGGCCGTCCGGACCCGCCGGGACTTTCTGGGAGTTGACCACGGTCTGGACACGACCCAAATCACCCGCACCAGCCGCCTCTTCTCGGACATCACAGGCATCGGGGTGCAAGTGAACAAGGCTATCGTTGGGGCCAACGCGTTCCGCCACGAATCGGGCATCCACCAGGATGGTGTGCTGAAGGAGCGAATGACCTACGAGATCATGGATCCCCGGGACGTCGGTCTCAGCGGCAACATCATCCACCTGGGCAAGACCAGCGGCCGCGCGGGGTTCCGCTCCCATCTCCAGACTCTGGGGATCCAGCTGAAAGACGAGGAATTCACCAAGGCCTGGGCGGCCTTCAAGGAACTCGTGGACAAGAAAAAGTACGTGGACGACCGCGATCTGGAGGCCCTCGTGGCTGAGGAGATGCGTGCCGTGGATGAGGCCTTCACTCTAGAGCAGCTCCACGTCACCTGCGGCGAACCGGGCATTCCTACTGCCTCAGTGAAAATCAAGGCCATCGACGGCCGACAGATGGTGGAGTCGGCCGTGGGCGATGGGCCCGTCGATGCCGTTTACAAGGCTATCAGCCGGGCAGTCAACGTGGACAACACCCTGCAAGAGTTCAGCGTCAAGTCCATCACCGAGAACACGGAAGCCCAGGGGGAAGTGACCATCCGCATTCAAGCGGCCGGCCGGACCTACACCGGCCGCGGCGTCAGCACGGACATCATCGTGGCCAGCGCAAAGGCATACCTCAACGCGATCAATCGCAAACTGGCGGACCAGGCGGACCGTCAGGTGGTGTCCCTAGCACCGACGCCGTAGTGCCGGTACTCTGGTGGGATTTGCGGTGGGCTGCCCCTCTAGCGCGGCCCACCGCAAATGTTTTCCTTCGGAAGGGCTCGCCAGGCGGTATAATGACCGAGCGCCGCCCTCACCCTAACACTCTCCCAGGCGGGAGAGGGGATTCTTAGAGATAAAGATACCCCCGAGAACGTTGTT
>CAZPYZ010000004.1:0-23994 GCA_964590215.1 uncultured Dehalococcoidia bacterium
CCCCGCAAACCTGGAGCCGGTAGCCGTCCGGATCGAGGACCGTCCAGGCGGAGTCTCCATCGGGCTCAGGGTGAAGGCCGAACTTCTTCAGCTTCTCTTCCGCGTCCGCGAGGTCGAAGCCGGCAACGGAGAAGGCCCAGTGGTCCACGAAACCGTTGCGGTCTGGCGAGCGGCTGGGCACCAGGTAGATGGCGTCCTCGGGTTCTCCCCAGGCGACGGAGCACTTGAGGCCGTCCTCGAAGGCTAGCCGCGCTCCGAAGACGTCCATGTACCAGTCCCGGCTGCGTCCGTAGTCGGCAACGCTGTACGACAGGTGATTGACCGCGGTGGTCTTGAAGACACCCGGCCTGGAGGCGGCGCTGCCGCTGGGAACTTTACCTTCTCTGGTGGCGCCCGGCCTGGCGGCGCCGGGGAACACTCCGTACTCTGCGCAGACCTGGACCACAACCCCGTCCGGGTCGGTGATGGTCCACGCGTGGTCGCCGTCGGGCCTGGGCTCAAAACCGTACTTCTTCAATTCACCTTCCACGGCATTGAGATCGAAGCCGGCGATGGAGATCGCGAAGTGATCCACGAAGGGGTGCCGGTCCCTGGCGCGGACGTAGATCTCCCTGGGCGGCATACCGAAGGCCAGCGCGCACTGGTTGCCATCGTCGAAAGTGCAGGCCGCACCCAGCAGGTCCATGTAGAAGTCCCGGGTCTTGGCGTAATCGGCAACACCATAAGAGAGGTGATTGAATGCCGTCGCCTTGAAGATGCTACGGGGTTCCAGCAACCGGGCCATGGTCCTCCTCCTTATCTCACCGCTGCATTCGATGCTGCGATAGTTCAGGGCAATTCTACCCCTTGCTGCCGCTCCCGGTACAAGTGCAGGGCCCTGAACGGGGGGTGACTCTATGTAGGTGTTTTCACGAGTGACTGGAACAGGTCATTCCTAGGGAGCCACTTCGCCTAGAGCTATCCCTTTAGGCATGAATGATCGGGTGGGGCCGCACAAGCCGGGGAGCATCCGAGGGCGGGTGGGCAGGCCCACCACCAGGGGAGGGGCCTTTTGGGCTCCTCGGCAGGACAATACCGTACAGAAACTCGTTACCCCCTGAATGTAGGGGGCTTGTTTACCTATGGCGCCTGTGTAGAAGTACGCTGGCGATGCGGATCCCTGTCTCCCTGAGAGACGGTGCCTGGCGGCGCCCCCTCCCCGTTGGATCCGTCGTTGGTCAGCCATGACACCCCTGGGGGGTGCCGAGGGAACGCACCTACCAGCCCTTCTGGGACAAAACGATGAGGTTCCCCTCCGGGTCTTCGATGCGCACCTCCGCGTCCTGGGACTGAGGGGTCGGTAGCTCACGGCCCATCGCCTTGAAGCGCTGGGCGGTGGCCGCCCAATTGTCTACTTGGATCCCGATGTACTGGATGCCAGCATCGGCCCGGGGAGCCTTTGGAACAAGGGTGAAAGTGATGAGCCCGTCGGTGAGGCGGACGGCGCCATCTTTGCCGGGGCCCCGCTCCTGCAAGTCCAGCTTTTTCGAGTAGAACTGGGCCACTTCTTCGGGGCTGTCGGCCTGGATCACGACGTGACGCACCGCCGGCAGGCGAACCTCCTCTCGGCCAAGGAATCCGCGCGCCGAAAGGTCGAAGGCATTGCCCCAGGGATCGTAGACCCGCATCTCGGCCGGACGGCCGTCTTGAGGCGTCTGGCCTTGTTTCAAATCGGAGCCGACGCGGCGCAGCGCCTCTTCCAGACTGTCGACGACAAACCCATAGTGGTTGATGCCGGGCGTCTGGTTCGCCTCACCGCCGTCAGCCCGGTGGGTCCCCACTACCGGTGAGTCTTCTTCCCGGATCTTCAGCAGCGCCAGGTTGAAGAGCCCGTCCATCACCATGTAGGAGCCACTGGCAGACGGGCCGTAACACTGCTCGAAGCCGAAGGCCTGCTGGTAGAAGTCCCGCAAGGCTTCGGCATCTCTAACCATGAACGCCACATGCCGGATCTTTGCCATACAACCTCCAGGCTTCTGAGTCGCTGGTGCAGGGAGCATGATCTCAGGAAATTTCGATTACAATCAAGTATGACCTGGCTGACTAAACACCAAATAAGGTCGAGGGACTTCCGTATGTTCACCAGAGCAGCCGCTACGACACGGTCCAAGCTTGCCACGCTGCGGTTCTGGCCGATGCGCCGGCCCGCGGTCGAGCCGGTGCCCGTTACTGGACCCCCCGAGGGCAGTCAGTACGTACGTCCTGAAGTCCATGACAACGTGTATATGCTGACCCTCAATGACCCGGCCACACGCAACTCCCTGAGCACCGGACTGGTGCGCGAGCTTCTCGATCAACTGGAGTACTTCGAAGAAGACGCCACTCTCAAGGTGTTGGTCATTACCGGCGCTGATCCCGCCTTTTCCTCCGGTTTCAACGTGGGTGAGTTCGCCGCAGACCTGAGGGACCTCGAGGCGACTGGACCCACCCTAACCCGAGCGTGGGAACAACTCGACCCCAAGTTCGCGGGCGCCGCCCCGGGCCACCGGCCCGATACGGGGAACTGGGAGATCCTGTTGAAGCTGATGGCGTCCGAAAAGCCGATTATTGCGGCGGTGAACGGCCCTGCCGCCGGCCTGGGTCTCGGGCTGGCGCTGTGCTGCGACGTCAGGATCGCGTCTGAGAAGGCATCCTTCATCGCGTCTTTCGTACGCATGGGGATCCCTCCTGGCGACGCCAGCGCCTGGACGCTGCCACGACTCATCGGCAGCGGCGGCGCGATGCTGATGCAGCTCACAGGGGATCCGGTGAATGCGGCGGAAGCGTACCGGACTGGCCTGGCTCAGCGGGTGGTGCCCCATGAAGATCTGCTGCCCGCCACGCTGGAACTTGCGGCCAAGATCGCCAAGGGCTCCAGCTATGCCCACGCCCTCACTAAGATCCTCGCGCGCAAGGCTCCCTTGGAGACCTTCAGCGAGCACTTCTGGGAGGCCCAGCGCGCCTTCACCCTGGCCCAAGCAGGGGGCGAACACAAAGAAGGAGTGCGAGCCTTCCTGGAGAAGCGGGAACCGCGTTTCTCCTGAGAATGTGAGTGCAAGAATCACGCGGCGCCTGTCATTGCGAGCCCGCCCTCGCGGCCCACTCAATCCCAACGACGATCGGGCGGGCGTGGCAATCTGGGGCGGGGGCGCGGGTCGGCCTCTGAACCAGGTCCGCCCATGATCGCCCCAGTTAGGGCTGATTTGCCACGTCCGATGAAACCGGGCGTTCCCTTGACGCATCCGAATTGGTGGCACTTTCCAGCCTGCGCGCCCGGGTTAGACTGAAACTCCGACCCAACCTCTGGGGAATTTATGGTTAAGTGGATACGGGGTCTTGCGCCTAACGCGCGCGAGAGGGTATGATTACGGTCTAACCCGGCCAGGGAGAGGCCGGTTTTTGGTTATGGCTGATATGAGCGAAATCTATAGGTTCCCGGACCTGCCCCCGCTGGTGCGGCAGGGGTTGTACGACCCCTCCCAGGAGCACGATGCGTGCGGGGTTGGGCTCGTTGCCAGTATCAAGGGCGAACGGTCTCACGAGATCATAGACCGGGGTATCGAGGTCCTGGTGAACCTGAGGCACCGAGGTGCGGCGGGCGCCGACCCCAAGACGGGCGACGGCGCGGGCATTCTCATTCAAATGCCTTACGAATTCCTGCGCCGGGAGTGCGCCACGACCGCGGACATTGACCTGCCCCACCGGGGAGAGTTCGGGGCCGGCATGACTTTCCTGCCCCAGGAGCGGGAGGCCCGCCAGCGCTGCGAGGCCATTATCGAGCGAACCGTCGAGGCAGAGGGCCAGTCGTTCTTAGGGTGGCGGGAGGTCCCCGTCAATCCCGATGCCATCGGGGTGTTGGCCCGCCAGCGCATGCCGCGGATCCGTCAGTTCTTTGTTGGCCGGTCCCACGACATTCATGATGAGTTCCACTTCGAACTGAGGCTCTACGTCATCAGGAAACAGATCGAGCAGGCCATCGCCGCCACGGGGATGGTGGACAGCGACGAGTTCTACATCTGTAGCCTCTCCTCTCGGACCCTGGTCTACAAGGGGCTGCTCATGGCCCCGCAACTCAGGGAGTTCTACCACGACCTCAGCCATGAGTCCATGGTCTCGGCCTTCGCTCTGGTCCACTCCCGATTCAGCACCAACACTTTGGGGACCTGGAAACTGGCGCATCCCTACCGTTTCATCATCCACAACGGCGAAATTAACACCCTTCGCGGGAATATCAACTGGATGACCGCGCGGGAAGCCATGTTCGAGTCCCCGGACCTCGGGCCAGACATCCGCAAGATCGTGCCCGTAGTTACCCCCGGCCAGAGCGATACCGCCACCTTGGACAACGCGCTGGAACTGCTCCTCGCTACAGGCCGAAGCCTGCCCCACGCGATGATGATGCTGATCCCCGAAGCGTGGGCGGACCATATCCCCATGGACCCGCACAAGAAAGCCTTCTACGAGTACCACTCCTGCCTCATGGAGCCCTGGGACGGGCCGGCGCTGGTCATCGGGACCGATGGCACGCAAGTGTGCGCGATCCTTGACCGGAACGGTCTCAGGCCCTGCCGCTACCTGGTGACCAGAGACGGCCTGCTGGTCATGGCTTCGGAGACCGGTGTGCTCGATGTGGACCCCAAGGACGTGCTCTTCAAGCGGCGGATTCAACCGGGCCGCATGTTCCTGCTGGATGCGAATGAGGGCCGGCTGATAGAGGACGCAGAGATCAAGGCCCAGCTGGCCAGCCGCCGGCCCTACAGCCAGTGGCTGGCGGAGCAACGGCTCTCTCTCGACGAGCTGCCTGAGGCGCGCTATGTCAACGGCAAAGAGGAAGAGGGCCTGTTACTGTGCCAGGAGGTCTTTGGCTACACCCAGGAGGATCTGGAGGTCATCCTGGAGCCGATGGCGCTGACGGGCGCAGAACCCGTTGGGTCCATGGGAAACGACGCACCCCTGGCGGTGCTCTCGGATATGAACCCACCCCTCTTCACCTATTTCCGCCAGCTCTTCGCCCAGGTCAGCAATCCACCCCTGGACGCCATGAGGGAGGAGCTGGTTACCTCTCTGGAGACGTTCATCGGACGGGAGCAGAACCTCTTCGATGAGACCCCCGAGCACTGCCATCAGTTGAAACTGAAGGAGCCATTCCTGACGGATCGGGAGCTGGCCAAAATCCGAGAGCTGGACCACGGCAAGCTGCGCGCGAAGACCCTCACGATGCTGTTCGACGCTCACCGCGGCGCGGCGGCGCTCCAGGAGGCAGTCGAGCGGCTGTGCCGGCAGGCCAGCGACGCCGTGGCGGAAGGCTACCCGATCCTCATCCTCTCCGACCGAGGGGTCAGTCGTAACCATGCCCCCATCCCCAGCCTGCTCGCCGTTGGCGCGGTTCACCACCATCTGATACGGGAAGGGACCCGCACCAGGGTGGGACTCATTGTCGAATCCGGCGAGCCCCGGGAGATCCACCACTTCGCCATGCTCATCGGGTACGGCGCTGGCGCCGTCAACCCCTACCTCGCCTTCGAGACCCTGAGAGAGATGTGTGGCGCCAGTGCGGTCTTCGCCTCCGTGGACTACGAGACGGCGGAGAAGAACTACATCAAGGCGCTACACAAGGGCGTCTTGAAGGTGATGTCCAAGATGGGCATCTCGACCCTCCAAGGCTACCGGGGCGCCCAGATCTTCGAGGCGGTCGGCCTGAACCAGGAGTTCATCGACCGGTACTTCACCTGGACTCCGTCTCGGGTGGGCGGCGTGGGCATCGCGGAGATCGAAGCGGAAACCCTGGCTCGCCATGCTCATGCCTACCCTCAACGCTATTCAGGCAACGGGCTCTTGAAGCCTGGCGGCGTCTACCAGTGGCGGCGAGACGGGGAGTACCACATGTACAACCCGGACAGCATCGCTCTGCTCCAAGACGCGACACGTACCGGTAACCCCAAGACCTTCAAGGAGTTCACCGACCGTGTCGACTACGAGAACCGCCGTCTCTGCACCATCCGGGGCTTGCTGGACTTCAAACCTGGAAAGGCGATCTCTCTCGCTGAGGTAGAACCGGTTACGGAGATCGTGAAGCGGTTCGCCACCGGGGCGGCCTCGCTGGGTTCCATCAGCCGCGAGGCCCACGAGACCTTGGCCATCGCCATGAACCGTATCGGCGCCCGCAGCAACACCGGCGAGGGCGGCGAGGACTACCACCGCTATACGCCCGACGCCAATGGTGACTCCCGCAACAGCGCCATCAAACAGGTGGCCTCAGGCCGCTTCGGCGTGACCATCAACTACCTCGCCAATGCCAAAGACCTCCAGATCAAAATGGCCCAGGGCTCCAAGCCCGGCGAGGGCGGCCAGCTGCCGGGCCACAAGGTGGACGACTACATCGGCTGGGTGCGGCGTACCATGCCCGGCGTCGAGCTTATCTCGCCGCCCCCCCATCATGACATCTACTCCATTGAGGACCTGGCACAGCTCATTCACGACCTCAAGAACGCCAATCCTGGGGCGCGCATCCATGTCAAGCTCGTCTCCGAGTTCGGGGTGGGGACCATCGCGGCGGGCGTGTCCAAGGGCCACGGCGACGTCGTCCTCATCAGCGGCGACAGCGGCGGCACTGGGGCCTCGCCCGAGTCCTCCATCAAGAACGCGGGCCTGCCGTGGGAGCTGGGCGTCGCCGAGACGCAGCAGGTGCTGGTCGCCAACGACTTGCGAGGGCGGATCGTGGTGCAGACGGACGGCCAGCTCAAGACGGGCCGGGACGTAGCCATCGCCTGCCTACTCGGAGCCGAAGAATTTGGGTTCGCCACCGCGCCTCTCATCGTCATGGGCTGCATCATGCTCCGTAAGTGCCACCTGAACGCCTGCTCAGTGGGCATCGCGACCCAGGACCCAGAGCTGCGGAAGCGTTTCGCGGGCCAACCGGAACACGTGGTCAATTTCTTCTTCTTCATCGCCGAGCAGTTGCGCGAGATCATGGCCCAGGTGGGCCTCCGCACCGTCAACGAGATGGTTGGCCGGGTGGATCTTCTGGACGGCCGCAAGGCCATCGAACACTGGAAGGCCCGTGGGCTGGACTTCTCGCACCTGCTGCACCGGCCCACGGTACCCCAGGGGGTCGCAACCTATTGCTGCGAACTCCAGGACCACGGATTGGAGCGGGCGTTGGATCACGCACTCATTGCGCAAAGCCAGCCCGCACTGGAACGGGGCGAGCGGGTGCGCATCGACCTCGACATCTCCAACGCCAACCGGACCGTGGGCGCGATGCTCAGCAACGAAGTCGCGAAGCGCTACGGCGAGGAAGGGCTGCCCGACGGCACTATCTCGGTTCGGTTCCGCGGCTCTGCCGGCCAGAGCTTCGCCGCGTTCCTGGCCCCCGGCATTACCATGGAAGTGGAAGGCGACGCCAACGACTACTTCTGCAAAGGGCTGTCAGGGGGCACCGTCGCCATCAGGCCACCCGCCGACTCACCCTTTATCCCAGAGGAGAATATCTTGGTTGGCAACGTCGTGCTGTACGGAGCGACCTCCGGTCGTGCCTTCATCAGAGGAGTCGCGGGCGAGCGCTTCGCAGTGCGGAACAGCGGCGCGGAGGCGGTGGTCGAGGGCGTGGGAGACCACGGCTGCGAGTACATGACTGGCGGCCGCGTCGTCGTGCTCGGTCCTACCGGCCGCAACTTTGCGGCCGGCATGAGCGGGGGTGAGGCGTACGTGTTGGACGAGTCCGGATGCTTTGCCAGCCTCTGCAACCGGGAAATGGTGGACCTCGAGACCGTGGCATCGGCCGAGGATGAGGCGGCGCTGCGGCGCCTCCTGGAGCAGCACCTGAAGTACACGGGCAGCGCGAACGCCCAGCGGGTCCTGAACACTTGGGACGAGACCTTGCCGCGGTTCGTCAAGGTCATGCCCCGAGACTATAAGCGTGTCCTTGCGGAGCGGGCACGGCGCGCGACTGCCTCATTCCCGGCGAAGGCTGCCTTGCCCGCGAATGTGGCGGCTCCGTCACCGTTGCCCGCGGTCCACTAGATTCTCCCATGGGCCACGTCACGGGTTTTAAGGATAACCCACGCCAAGCGCCGCCCCGACGGCCCGTTGCTGAGCGGGTCCGGGATTTTGGCGAGTTCTATCTGCGTTGGACAGAGGAACAGGCGCGGACGCAGGGCGCGCGCTGCATGGACTGCGGCATCCCCTTCTGCCACAAGGGCTGCCCCCTGGGCAATCTCATTCCGGACTGGAATGATTACGTCTATAAGGGCCAGTGGGAACAGGCCCTGGCTGTGCTCCATACCACCAACAACTTCCCCGAGTTCACCGGGCGCATCTGTCCTGCCCCCTGCGAAGCCTCCTGCACCCTCTCCATCAACCAAGACCCGGTGACTATCGAGTACATTGAGAAGGCCATCGCGGACCGGGGCTGGGAGGAAGGCTGGATCCAGCCGAGCCCCCCGATGACGCTGACCGGCAAGAAGGTGGCAGTCATCGGGTCCGGGCCGGCCGGTCTGGCGGCGGCGCAGCAGCTCTGCCGTGCTGGCCACGCCGTGACGGTGTTCGAGCGGGCCCCGTATATAGGCGGGCTGCTGCGCCTGGGGATCCCCGATTTCAAGCTAGAAAAGGCCGTGGTCGAGCGGCGGGTCCAGCAGATGCGGGAGGAGGGCGTGGCCTTCAAGACCGGCGTCTACGCCGGACGCAACCTCTCCGCCGAAGAACTGCGGCGGGATTTCGACGCAATCGTGCTGTGCATCGGATCGACCATCCCCCGAGACCTGGACGTGCCCGGCCGGGAGCTGAGGGGCGTCCACTTCGCGATGGACTACCTGACTCAGCAGAACCGCATCAATAGTGGCGAGAAAGTTTCTCCGAAGGACCGGATCACAGCCGAGGGGAAGCGCGTCATCATTTTGGGCGGCGGCGACACCGGTGCGGACTGCTTAGGAACCGCGCACCGGCAGGGCGCGGCGAGTATCTTGCAATACGAATTGCTGGCACGGCCACCCGACACCCGCGCCCCGAACAATCCCTGGCCGCAGTGGCCCCTCATCATGCGCAGCTCGGGCGCCCACGAGGAGGGCGGCGAGCGGGACTACAGCATTTTGACCACGAACCTTTCAGGGAGGGACGGCCGTTTGGAACAGCTCCACGCGGTGCGCCTGAACTGGAAGAACGAGAACGGCCGTCTGCAGATGGAACCCATCGCCGGCAGCGAGTTTACAGTACAGGTGGACCTCCTGTTGCTGGCGCTGGGCTTCCTGCATCCGGAGAAGGGCGGGTTGGTGGAGGCACTCGGCCTGGAGCTCGACCCTCGGGGCAACGTCAAGACCGACGCAGCTAGGATGACCAGCGTCCCGGGCGTGTTCGCGGCCGGCGACGCCGCCCGCGGCCAGTCGCTGGTGGTCTGGGCGCTGGCCGAAGGCCGTGAGGCCGCCCGCGGGGTCGACCTTTACCTCATGGGTGAGACAGAGCTGCCCCGGTCGCTCTCCAACGCGTAGCCCGCGCCCTTCGTTCCAAGGAGCGACTGGGCCTGTGGTTACCCTCGAAGGATGAAAACGTGGGGTGGGGCCGCGAGCCGCGGAGCATCCGAGGGCGGGTGGGCGGGCCCACCATCCGGGGAGAGGCGTTTTCATGGGAGGGCCCCAACGAACGCCCTCTCCAGGCGGCCGGCGTTTGTTGGGGGTCCAGGAAGGCCGGGGGGTTACGCCCAAGGACCCATAAAGGCCTCCCCCGTATACGTGTCCGACAGGGGCTCCAACATCTCCGGCCAGTTATTCGGGTCTACAGGCCTGCGCATGTCCACCGGCCGGGGCCGGCCGTCCCACCCCACCTGCTCCATGTAGTAGTACAGCTCCAGGCAGTGCCCATCCGGGTCGAAGGCGTAGGCCGCGTAGTCAATACCTGGATGCAGCTCCGGGGGGACGATATCCGTTTCGACTCGCACGCCCTTCTCTCGCAAGAAGCCCACGGCCTCCCTTAGCTGCCGGTAGTTGGCCACCTGGAGGCCCCAGCACATACTTGAGGTCGTGGGGCTGAGGCCAAGCCTACTGCGGAGGGGCTTCGGGTAGAGTCCAACGGAGTGGTGCTCGTTGTCACAACGCAGGAAGAAGCAGGGCTCGCCGCGGTACATCACCCGTTGCGTCACCGTGAGGCCCAACACGTCCCGCCAATACGCCAGGGATGCCTCGATGTCCTCGACGAACAGGTTCACCGGCCCGATCCTGGTGATCTTGAATGGCCGGGGGAGCTGCAGACCATCCACGTCATACTTCAGGGGCAGCGGGTCCACCCACCGGTACCCCGTGCGAACGTCGCTCCCCTTCTCGAGGTCATCGGAGACCTCGACACCTTCGGGAAGCACCGCCTCTGCCGGCGCCGCCTGGGTGCCGTGGCGCATCTCCTTGGGCCGGGCGTATCCATCCCACCCGATCTGCTCGATCCCGTAGTACAGCTCGACCACGTGGTCATCAGGGTCGTACACGTAGAGGTGGTACTGGGCGCCGGGCCCGCCGGCCCGACCTTCTCGAATGATCTCCTTGCCCAGTTCTCGGAAGTAGCGGGTGGCCTCGACCATCTCCTGGACGCTCTGGACTTGCCAGGTGATCTGGTTGATGTCGTTGTCGGGGCGATAGTGGGAAGCCCCCGGGCCTGACTTGAACCGTTCATCGTGGATCTTCTTGTCGAACAAGGCCAGCGCGTGGTGATCGCTCCCATGGCGGCCGAACCAGCCGGCCCCCGCAGGCTCGGTGATTCGAAAGCCCAGGAGGTCGAAGTAGAAGCGTCTACTGGCTTCCAAGTCCGAGGCGTTGAAACCAAAGTGGCCGAGCCGCCGGATCTTGAAGGGCCGGTCAAGGGCTACGCCGCCCACGTTGTACTTTTTGGTAGATACTACGGTAGCCATGGTTCGCGCTCCTTGGCTTCTTTCGCTGCGCCCATCATACAGGAGGGACAATGTCTCGTAACCAGCTACGCCTCGACATCCAGCGCCAGAGCAGCTTTGCCGGAGGAATGTCCTTCGGCAGCACCGGGCCCTACGAGCGCCTTAGCGGCAAGGCCTCCTTCGCGATAGACCCCGACGAGGAGGGGCTGCCCTGGATCTGCGACCTCGACCTGGCGCCGCGGAACGCTCAGGGGCTGGTCGAGTTCTCGGCGGACGTGGACATCGTGAAGCCGGTGGACCCGATCAAGGGAAACCGTCGCCTGCTCTTCGAGTTTTCCAACCGCGGCGGCCGGGGCGCGATCACCCGGTTGAACGACGGTGCTGGTTCAGACATGACCGACCCCAGATACGCGGGCAACGGGTTCCTGATGCGCCAGGGCTACACCGTTGCCTGGTGCGGCTGGCAAGGGGACCTCATTTCCAACGGCACCAATGTCGTCGCGTATCTGCCCCAGGCCCGCCACAACGGCTGGCTGGTGCGCGGACGGGTGCGGCAGGAGTTCATCCTCGATGCCACCGGAGTCGACATGGTGCCCGTGAGCGGGGGAGCAACCATCCAGTGCTATCCAATCATGGGCAACGCCACGCTCACCCTGCGAGAGAACGAGGCCGACCCACGGGCACCGTTGCCTCCATCGGAGTGGGAGATTGGCGACGATCGCATCACCCTTCACGTGAAGGGTGGCTTCAAGCCTGGCTGGATCTACGAGCTTATCTACGACACCGAAGGCTCGAGGGTGATGGGCCTCGGCTTTGCCGGGGTGAGGGATATCATCTCGCTCTTGAAGCGGGACGGCCGCATTGGAGCAGTGGAGAAGACGTACGCCTACGGAGCGTCCCTGAGCGGCAGGGTCATCCGGGAGTTCGTCTACCAGGGCTGGAACCGGGACCCCGTGGGAGGTAGGCTCTTCGAAGCGGTGCTCACCCACACCGGGGTGGGGCGTCTCTTCCACAACCAGCGCTTCGCCCAGGTTGGCCGTTATCCACGGCAGCACGAAGAGCACTCCTGGGCCTCGGAGCGCTACCCCTTCACCTTTGTCTCGGTGCCCGACCCCTTCTCGGGAAAGGTGGACGGGCTGTTGAAGCGCCCGGATTCCGATCCGCTCGTGATGCACTGCCACACGAGCAGCGAATACTGGGAGCGCCACGGCTCTCTGACCCATACGGACCCCCGGGATGGAAGCGACGTCGAGATCCCGGAGGGGGCACGCATGTATTGCTTCACCGGGATCCCCCATGGGGCCGCGGCGCCAGGACCCCGCTGGATCGGGCAGGCGCCGCCGAACACCATCGCACCGGGCCCCTATCTGCGGGCCTGCCTGGTCCTGATGGACCGGTGGGCTACCGAGGGGACGCCACCACCACCCAGCAGGATACCGCGGCGAGCCGACGGCACGTTAACGTCCCACCAGGAGGTGCTGGCGCGGTTCCCGAAGATCCCGGGCGTCCTTCTGCCCAGCGGCCCCAGCCGCCTGCCGTACTGGAACTACGGACCGGACTTCGACCGCGGGCTCATCACTGTTTTTCCGCCCCAGGCGGCGCCCGGGCAGGAATACCCCCTCCAGGTGCCCGACATCGACGCGGACGGAACCGATATCGCGGGGTTGCACTACCCGGACGTGGAGGTCCCCGTGGGAACGTGCTGCGGATGGGCGATGCGGAAGGCCGGATTCGCTGAGGGGGAGTTGCTATCCACCAACGGATCCTTCATCCCCTTCGCGCGGACCCGGGCGGAGCGGCAGGCATCCGGGGACCCGAGACCGTCCATCGAGGAGCGCTACCCCTCTCACGAGGCGTACGTCGAGGCCGTCCGGCGCTGCGCTGAGGCACGAGTGAAAGAGGGGCTGATGCTGCGGGAAGACGCCGATCGCTTTATCGAGGCGGCCCACCGGAAGAACCCGCTGGATCCATCGGTGCCGCTGGGGGCGCTGCTGCCGCTGGGCGGCGGAGACTAAGAGCTGGCCGCCGCTGATGACATCGCCAACGGGCATGCATACGAAAAACACGTCCTTCAACGGCATGAGTTCCAGGACGTGTCGACCAGGTCGGAGTTTGCGGCGCTGATCAATCGCATCATGAACGAGGCGACGGTCACCAGGGTTGTTGTCGCGAGACAGGACCGCTTACTGGCACGAACCTTCTGGGATACTGGTCATCGTGGACCCGCAGCATGTCGATGGCGGTACCTGCTTCCGACCAAGGCGGCGACGCGACTACTTTGAGGATCTCACCTGATGAGGGTTAGCCTGAAACCAGAGGAGCAAACGGCAATCTCCGCTGTAGAGGCTCGATTCTCAGAGCGGGCCAGGCACCCGGTCACGCTGGACTCCCTGCTGGCCGAATGGAAGCAGTTCGTGAGCGAGGTGGAGCAGGGCTATGCACTTTTCGTGTACGAGTACCTGAACGATCTCACAACCCGAGACCTGGTCGAAGAGTTGCTGGATTCGGTGCCGAAGTCGCTCCAGAAGAAGATCGCCATAAGCGTCCAACCCTTGGATGCACGGTTCAAGGCAGCCACCGAGCCGGACGATGATTCACGCCTAAGCCGCTATTTCCGCGTACGAGCCAAGTGGTGGTGGCGGCGGATCCCCACGAAGCTGGTCGGGAGCCTCGCAGAGGACTTGGCCCTAGTGGTGCCCGGCGGCGGCCCTGAGGGCCTCTAGCCCTGCCTGGGCGCAGGCCACGTCCTGCTGCGCGGCGGGGCAGCCAGCCACGCCGACGCCGCCGATGCCGTCTTCACCCTCGAAGATGCAGTAACCCCCACCCACGTCGACCCTGCGCGTCTCGTCGAAGTGCTCCGGGACGGCCGCCGTCGGTGCATCAGCGCCGCGGCCGAACTGGTGCGTTGCGGTTTGCAGGTTGGCTGCGGTGTAGGCTTTGTTCAGGGCAAGTTGCTCCGTCTCCGGCGATGCGCCATCGTTGCCGCCGGTGAGGACAGGCTTTCCGACGGGATCGACGACGGCTACAGAGACGGTCCAACCGCGGTGGGACGCGTACTCTTTCACGGCGTTGAGGATCCGCACCGCTTGTTCGAAAGAGACCGGCTGCGCCACGGCCTTGGTCTTCCGGAAGAATTCGGCGTTGATCTCCAGGTACTGCGTGAGGTGCTCCGGCACGTCCTGATCCAGGTAGATGGCATCTACCGGGCAAACGAAGAAGCACTGCTCACAGGCGATGCAGACGTCCGGGTCGATGTAGTACTGGGGAGCCTCGGGCGTGGTGTGGATGCAGGACGCGGGGCAGACTTCGACACAGGTCGCGTCCTTCACGCCAGTGCACGCTTCGGTTATGACGTAGGTTGCCATAAGGGGCCCGGGTCTAACCCTCTGCGGGGACTTCGGCGTCGGCGGCCAAGGGCAGGTCCGTTTGGAGGACGTCCGTCAGGTAGAGGTACCGCCCTGGCGGCGCCTCGAGGCCCGCAGCCGCGGCGAGGCGTTCGACACCGTCATCTCCAGTGCGAGTCGCCTGGTAGCCCATCTCCCGAATGTATGCCCCCATCTCGAAGGCGACATACGCGCCCTTGAGGGCTGGGTGTTGGCCGCCGACGCCTTGGGCCGTCTTGGGATCGTAGTCGGTGTAGAACCCGAAAACCATGGCGTAGGGGAGATCCCCTCCATTCAGGCGAAGGATCCCCACCGCATCGGCCTGCCAGAATCGGGCCAGCTCTTTGAGATGGGTCGAAGTGATGTCCGGAGAATGCACCTCCGTCTGCGTCGGATAGATGTTCCCCTCGGGGGCGCCACGGATCGCGTCTGCCACCAGGTTGCTGGGGTCGCCCGGCGCGTGGTGGATGAAGAAGTCCCAGTAAGGATCGTCCTTGCGGTTGCTCTTGGGCCAGGGAATCCTAAAGGGCACGAAATCCTCCGTTCAGGGCGAGCCGGTTGTCCTGCTGAGCTTGTCGAAGCATCTGGCGGGGCGGGGCGACCGTTGCCCCACCGCCAGATTCCTCGGTCGCCACCACGGGTTCCTCACCACCACCAATCTCTCGGAATGACAGTCGACTACCCCCTCTTCACAAACCTGTTCGTGTTTTCTTTTAACGGCGGATAGTAGCCGATGTCCCCGAGGGGGATGACGCTGGCGCTGGCATCCCCGTGGTTGGCGGTGCAGCCGGCGACGGTGCAGGCTTTCTCGCCGGGCTTGATGGCGGTGTCATAGCCGAGCCAGCGGACCCGTTTGTTGGCGACCGTGCCCCAGATCCTGTCGTCGAGCCACTTCAGACCCCGAGCCCACGTGGTACGGAGGGGCACCGGACAGTTCTTGAGGGTGAAGATCGCGAGATCGTGCCACCAGGTCCTGGGCTTGGTGTAGGGGCAGATGGTGACGCAGGTGTGGCAGGTCGCCGCCCAGTCGATCATGATAGGCCGCAGCCTGTAGCAGGTCTCCCAGGTGATCTTGTACTTCTCGACGCCGTTGTGGACGACCTTGTCGCCGAAGGGGATGCTGTTGGTGGGGCAGGTGTTGGCGCACTTGCGGCAGACCTTGCAGAAGGCGTCGACGCCGATGTCCAGGGGCTTATCGGCGACCAGGGGCAGGTCGGTGAGGATGGCGTCGCCGGCGTGGACCCGGGCGCCGAACTTCTCGGTGATAACCAGGCCGTTGCGGCCCAGCTCGCCGATGCCGCACGCGACGGAGGCTGCATGGCCGTTAGTGGCGCCGCGCATGGTGTGGTAGCCCAGCTCCCTGATGTAGCCCTCCAGCACCCGCATCAGGATGCCGGTGCGGTTCTGAGTGAAGTCGTAGGCAGCGTCCCCGATCTCATGGCGGTGGGCCTTGATGAGGTTGTAGTCCCAGGCCACGGAACCGGCGATCATGAAGGGGAGTTTGCGGGCCAGGATCTCCGGTCCCTCCACGGCATCCAGCTCATCGCCGGTGTCCGGGTCGACCCGGCGGCCCTGGTACAGGTAGGCTGGATGGGTGCTGCCGATCCCGACCACGTCCAGGCCCAGATAGTGGGCGACGTCTTTGATGTGCTTCGACATCACGGCCGGATCGGGCACCGGCATCCGGTCCGGGTTCATCTGCCCGATGCTGGCGCGCCGGGCAGCGGTGGCGATGATGTGGCGGCGGTCGGCCGAATGGCTGTCGAAGGCGATGCGGCGCAGAGGGTCATGGGAGACGTAGTTATGTCGCCAATTGTAGAGCGCTTTCCCTAGCTCTCCTCGCTGGTTCATGGGATGCGGCAGCTTGCTGGGGTCGACCGGGGTGACGGGGCCGACGATGCGGACCGACCGCCCCAGGTAGGGCGTCGGGAAGGAGCTTTCCTTCTTGATCTCCGGCTCTTTCTCGATGATGGCCATGATTCCCTCCTCTTTATCCGTAGGGGCAGGCTCGCGCCGCTGCCCAGGACGGACACCCTTCAGCGGGGGTCAGGAAAACTCTGGTCCTCCCTCAAGGGCCAAGCTGGTCCGCATCCGGCGCGGGTTGGAGATCGAAGGCGTTATTGATGGCCGAGATGTACTGGTACTGGCCGATAGTCGCGGTCAGCTCGACAAGCCAGCGCGCGTCGTGGCGCTTTACCAGTTCGTCGAAAAGGGATTGCTCCACCTTGTTCTTCTGGAGCAGCTGCCGGACGTAGGTGACGATGTCCCGGTCGTCGGGATCCAGGCCGCTCACATCCTTCCGGTGGCGGACCGCTTCGATAGTTTCCTCACTCAGGCCATGTTCGCGGCCGACCCGCACATGCGCGGCCCACTCGTAGGCGGCGTCCTTCTCCCGGGAGACAGCGATAATGGCCAGCTCCCGCTGCTTCATGGTAAGGGTCGATTTGAGGCGGACATGGGCCCCGGTCTTACAGACCATCTCGGCCAGGCCCGGGCTGTACATCAGGACCCCGAAGGGGCCGCCCACCCGGTTCAGGACTTTGACGATCTCGTCGTACTCCGCTTGACGTTCGGCCGGGATCTGTTCCTTGGTGGTGATGAGGGGGATTCTGGGCATCTTAGCGGCCGTTCTGTGGAGTCCAGCGGCCGACGGCGCAGCCGCAGCCCGTGCCTGCCGGTGACCGGTACCCAGCCTCGTAGGTGATGATCTCCATGGGCGTCTCGCCCATCGCGCCCGCGGTGGCGACCCAATTCAGGATCTCCGTCGTCGCGGACTGCAGCTTCCAGCGCGGGAGGGACGTCAACATCTCGCCGTTCGCCTCGGACAGACCCCGCAGGGCCAGCCGGTCGATCTCTTCATCGACCGTAAAGTGGCTGAGTCCGCCAGAACAGACAATCGCCACCCGGGCCTCCCTATCCCAACTTTGGACCGCTTGTCTAACTGCTCGGCCCAGGTTGAAGGCGCGGCGGGGGCTGATCCAGTTGGGCGGATAGCAGGTGTTGATGGTGATGGGCACGATTGGCGGACGCTTTCCGCGGAACCAGCGGCAAATCGGAAACGCAAAAGCGTGGGGCAGCCCCTGCCGCTTGGGCTTCGTCACCCGCTGGTAGTCGAGGTACCACGTGGCCGGGCCAATGGTCCCGCCGTACTCCTCTTTCATGTAGCGGGATTGGGCGACATCGAAGTCCCGTTCCATCAGCTCCTCGATGATGTGCAGGCCCAGCCTGCTCTCGACGGGAACGTCGAACTCGACGTCACCGTAGACCGAGGCGGAGAGCTGCATCGCCTCCGTCATATTGGCGCGGTTGCCGAGCCTCGGGATGTGCCGGACGGTCTCCCCCCAGTAGACGTTGATAGTGGGGTAGTTGTCCTCGAAGAAGAACTCGTCCTGGTCGTCGCCGAACATGACGACGACATCGGGATCGATCTTCCCGAAGTGCGCGTCCAGCGCGTCCAGGCCGCGTTGGATGGAGTCGTACTTCCGCACGAAGGTCGCCTCGTTAATTTGCTCGGCAATTTTCGGATCTGCTGAGGCGAGCAACTCCTCATAGGTGACGTGGGCGCCATCGCTGGGCCGGACCAGCTCCCGGTTCCGGGTGTCATCCTGGGCGCGCTTGGCCCAGTGCTCGCCGGGAAGGCTCATGAGAGGCGTATGGGATGAACCCATACCGGAAACGATGTTGGCCATCTAGTTACTCCTCTTTTGTCTCTTGGGCATTATACGAGCCCAGGCACAGATTGTGCCATTGCGTCTGGATGGGGGCTGGCTCCACCTCGAAGCGTTCAATCGCCGTAGAACTTCAGATAGTAGTGGGGTTCCTTTTGGACTCTGCGGGCGAAGCCGCGGATCTGGTCTAGAAGATTGGACTCCTCAGGACTGCCCGCTCTTTGACGGATACGTTTCAACTCATCCAGCAGGTCCTGCATTTGAAGAGAGTTGAATGTGGTGTCGGCGTACCAGTCGATAAACCGCAGACAGCTAAACGTCCGATCATCAGGGCCCGGTAGAAGTCGATGCAGGATGTTCTGTGGGTCACCGAGCTGTTCGAGAGCGTCCCCCCGTTCGTTTTCCAAGGCGATGGTTAGGCCCACGAGTTCCTCTTTATGGCAGGCCCGGAAAGGCGGTGATTAGGGCATCGTCTGGGTCGGTAATGACAGTATACAAAGCGGTTGGTTGACCGGTCCGACGGTCTCTTCCTATCACGCGACCGGCGTCCACTGTCCGCTGGAGCCTGCTATTCGCCAGCCAGCCGTGTCGGCGGTAGAGCGCCCGCGGCGAGGATGAGCGACATGAGGTCCTCGTTCACCTCAAAAAGGCTGGCGTTCGGAGTTCTGGAGCCCGTTGGTGTATGTCGATCAATCACATGAGCCAATCGATGGGGTGGGATGGTGATCGCCAACAGGGTCTAACACCCCATCGAATCAAGCCACGCTTTGGCGATGCCCGTAAGCTGCTGGGTGTAGTCCGTTGAGGGGATGTTCTTGACGCGGCAGCTGAGGAAGCGGTAATAGATGAGACTTTGGGTCGGGACATAGGGCATGTGGTCGTAGAGCTTGTCCTGGAGCTGGTCGAGCAAGGCCTTTCGCTTCCCCCTGTCCAGTTCACTCTCTTGGGCTCTTGAGAGCCGGTCGATCTCGGGATCGCAGAGGTTGGTGTAGTTGCGGGAGTCGCCACAGCGCAGGAACCCGCCCATCCAACGGTTGGGGAAGATGGACGCGGGGGAGACTCCGCCCCAGGCGGCGTGGTACTCCCGGGTGGAGATGGTCCCCGCCACCAGCGATGGCGTCAGCTCGATCTGGGCCTCGACACCCACCAGCTTCAGGTGGTTCTGGACCACCTCGGCGCCGCCCGAATCCTGGGGTGGTGTTCCGGACTTCATGGTGAACTTCAAGGGATTATTCGGTCCGAAACCCGCCTCCGCGAGCAACTGCTTCGAACGCTCCCGGTCCGGCTTGAACTTCTCCCGGACCTTGCTGGGCGGCCACGCGTAGTCGATGATGGCGGCCGGCATGTGGCCGGTGCGCATCGCCCCACCCTGGTAACCGCCCTCGATGATCTCGTCGTGATCGATGGCGTAGAACAAGCCCTTGCGGACCCTGATATCGTCGAAGGGCTTCATGTCCAGACGCATCCAGAGGCCCCGGGGAATGGGCGCCACGTCCTGATACACCACGAACTTGGGATTGGCGGCCTTGAGGGCGTCCGCATCCCGCTTCAGGTAGCCGGTCACCTGATTGAGGTCCAACTGCCCTGTGCGCATGGCGGCCACCTCCGCCGCGTAGTCTGGCATCACCAGCATGTCGATCTCATCGATGTAGGGCAACGGCTTGCCGTCCACGCCCATCTCCCGGTAGTCGGGGTTCCGCTCCAGGGTCACCCGGGTGAGGGGAGTGTAGGTCTTGAGGAGGTAGGGCCCGGTACCGATGGCCATCTGCTTGAAATCGCCGTACTGCTCCTTGATCTCCCTCGGCAAGATGTAGTTCAGCCGTTCACCGAGGACGTTGCCTAGAAAGTCGGCATCCGCCTCGGGCAAACGCAGGATGATGGTGTGCGGGTCCGGGGTCTCGTATCGGACAGGCGCCCAGGCGGAGCGGAGCTGTCCTCCCGCCTTCTGGTGCTCGATGGTCCAGACCACGTCTTCGGCGGTGAAAGGCCGTCCGCTGAGAGGCGCCTTGTTGGCCCACTTCACGTCCTGGCGCAGCTTCAGGGTCCACGTAAGGCCATCAGGGGAGACCTGCCAAGATTGGGCCAGGCCGGGCACCATGACGGTGTCCTCGTAATAACAGGCCCGGGTCTCGACCAGGTGCTCGTACACCTGGGGCGTGTAATGGCTGTTCCCCATGGGCGCGCTCACGTCCAGGTGGGGTAGGTTGGTGTTGGCCCGGGTGAATGTGCCGCCCCGCTTGGGCGTCCCCTGGACGCGCCAGTGCTCTTTGCCGGGATCGCAGGCGAGGTCTTTTTTCTTCTCGAAGTGCTGGATGGCGGTGAGCTCCACGGTCTGTTGGTCGAGTTGGGCCTCTTGGGCGGGGCGGGTTGCGCCGGCGCATGCGCTGAGGAGAAGAGTGAGGCCTGTGGTGAGCCCTATCAGCCTGAGGGTTCCTAGGTGCATCGATAGCTCCTTCGGTCTCTGGTCTCCGGTTCTGCAGCTCCCCCACGTTTGCCATCGAAAGGAGGGACTGCCTTTGGACATCTTATTCGAACCTTCTGCGCGTCGCTTTTGGACTTCCAGCCCTGAGGATGAGGTAGCAAGCTTCGTCCACCGCTGCTTCGGCACCGCCCCTGCAACACCCAGCGCAAGGGCATAGGAGTTGGGGGGAGAATCACTCACCGCAACTAGCGAGCCAGCCGGTCAGGTCTTCAGCGCACCCCCTGGTAGATTGCCGGGCGGTAGCGTGGACGGGGAACCCGCTTCCCGATCTCCCGGGCCGCTGCGAGCCACGCTTCTCGGGCTCTCAGCACCTCAGCGAGCGCTTCTTCAGGGGACGCGCCCAAAGCCGAGCAGGCCTCCAAGTCCGGGATATCGGCCACGTACGCCTTGTCCTCCACGCTGTAAAAGATGTTGATATGGTAGTCCCTCATGGCTCGGCCTTCAGGATGAGGTCATGACGCTCAACCAGACGCAGGAACTGGCGAATCTGATATGGTTTTGCCTCCCCGTTCACCTCTTGGAGGTTGAGCATTTCGGGGATGCCCGGCTGTTTGAAGATGTGGTGACTGCCACTGACTCGAGCAAGGGCAAACCCGAAGCCTTCGATGAGATCGATGGCATAGAAGAGGGCCTTGCGCACACGCACGTCGTCGAAAGGCTTCTGGTCCAGCATCATATAGAGGCCGCGCGGGATGGGCGCCACGTCGAGGTACTGGACGTGCTTGGGGTTGGCTTTGGTCAGCTCGTTGGCGTCCCGCTTCAGGAACCCGAGCACGCTGTTGAGGTCTATCTGGCCGGTCCGCATCGCGGCGATCTCGCCGGTATACTCCAGGAACAGCCGGTCGATCTGGTCGATATAGGGCAGGCTCTGCCCATCCACGCCCATCTCCCGCCAGTCCGGGACCCGTTCGAAAACGGCCTTCTGTTTGGGCTGGAAGCTCCTCACCTGGTACGGGCCGGTGCCGATGCCGACGGCCTTGAAGTCGCCGTGCTGCTCCTTCACCTCCCGAGCCAGAATGTAGTTGTTGCGCTCGCCGAGGACGTTGCCCAGGAAATCGGCCTCGGGCTCCTTGAGGCGCAGGATCACGGTGTGGGCGTCGGGCGTCTCGTAGGAAACGGGCACCCAGGAGGAGCGGAGAAGGCCGCCGGCTTTCTGGTGCTCGATGGTCCAGGCGACATCGGCAGAGGTAAAGGCGCGGCCGTTCACCGGGGGCTTGTTGTGCCAGCGGGCATTCTCCACGAGCTTAAGAGTCCAAGTCAGCCCGTCGGGGGACACCTGCCAGGACTTGGCCAGGCCGGGCACGAACACCGTGTCCTCGTAGTAGCAGGCGCGGGTCTCGATGAGGTGCTCGTAGACCTGGGGCTGGTTCTGGCTGCCGCCGCCGCCAGTGGTAACGTCCATGTGCTCCATGCTGGTGGCGCCCCCGGAGGCGACAAAGGAACCACCCCGCTTCGGCGTCCCCGCGGTCCGCCAGTGCTCCTTCCCCGGCTCGCAGTTCAGCGTCTTTTTACGCTCGAAGTGCTGGATGGCGGATAGCTCCTGTTCCACCTGCGCGATGGGGGGGCCCTGGGGGGTCTGGGCCGGGCCAGCGCAGGCGGCGAGGAGGAGCATCGAGGACAATATTGCGAGCCGGCTAACCGACGCTAGCCCTAACCCACAACGTTGATGTCGGCGTGGCAATCTGGGGCTGGTAGGGTGCCCAACGCAAAGGGCCTGCGCCTCCACCCCAGATTGCCACGCCCGCCGGATCGTGCCGGCATGGGAAAGAACGCTGAAGCGGGCTCGCAATGACATTGTCCTAACCTCCTAACTTCAGGTCGGGACCGGCTCCCGGAACAACCGGCCGAACCCCGCTACCAGGGCCGGGTTAACGCCAGCCATCGCGAGGCCCCGCCACATCATCGCCTGGGCGCTGGTGACCACGGGGATGTCTAGGTTCTTTTCCATCTCCTCGATGACGCCGACCACGGGCAGAAACGCACCCGGGATGTAGATCCCGTCGTGGGCGGGCGCTGAGCGATGCAGCGCGATGGCCGCCCGGTACGGCACGCTGAGGGCCTCCGACTCCGGGTCTCCCTCCGAGAGGACGGGGCGGCTCGCCACCACCTGGATGCCGACGTGGGCCAGATACTCGGGCAGGCCGCTCATCATGTGGTCGCTGGCCAGCACCGCCACCCGGCTGATGCCCAGCGCATGCATGGCCGCGATAGAGCAGCCGATATCGGTAGCGAAAGGCACGTCGGTGATCTTGGCGATGCGCGCCCGAAGCTCCCCCTCGAAGCCCCAGCCTGCGGTCACGGTGGGAGGAACGCCGGCCTGCACGATACAGTCGACCTTGCGGGAAAGGACGCGCCTGATGGGCTCCTCGATGCCGGCCATCGCCTGCCGGTACTCGTCCAACGGGTCGCCGATGCCCCTTCGTCCCAGGGAGGTGAGCACCATCTGCACCCCGGGCGGCGCCATGAGGTAGAACTCGTAAGGGTTGTTGTCGGAGACCATGTTGGGCTGGAGCAGGCCGATGCGGGCCCGCCAGCCGTAGGGTGCGCCGGGATAGGATTCTACGGGCATAGCAACCTCCAGGCTCCCGTCATCCTGAGGAGCGGGGTGGTGTCGTGGGGTATGGGGAGCGAGCGTCCTCAACGTTCGCAGAGATGCTTCAGTCCGCCCACCTCCCACCGTCACCACCCCCTGCTCCTTCAGCATGACAGTACCAGCACCTCGTTCTTGTCTGCTTCAAATCGCGTGTTGGTAAACCCGCGAGACATGTCCCTGACCCGGTTCAGTACCAAATCCGCCTTGTCCGGCGTCAAGAACACCGGCTGCTCCTTCTCTGTGATAAGCGCCGGCACATACGAAAACTGCTGGACCTTCTTGTCCCGCACCAGGAGGCGGGCCAAGAAGGTGGGCTCCGGACGGATACCGCGAGCGTGACCATGGGTGAAGTTGCCGAGGGAGTAGTAGATAACGCCTCCGTGATAGGCCTCGATAGCCTGGGTCTGGTGGGGATGGTGCCCCACGACGGCGCTGGCGCCGCTGTCGATGCAGAGGTGGCCGAGGTCGATCTGGTAGTCCGTGAGATCGCCCTTCCCCCCCGTCGCCGGCGAGACCCCCCAGTGGAAGGAGATGATGACGACGTCCGCCTGCTCCTTCGCCTTGCGCACGTCATCGGCAATCCACTGGCGATGCTCCGGTTTGGTTACCGTCTTCACGATGCTGGGCGAGCCGGGCACCTCCTGCCAGCGGGGATGTCGTGTGTACTCGGTATGAACGTCGATACGGGCGACCCCCGGCCGATCGGGGGTCGCGGCGAAGGGCAAGCCGCAGACCATGGTGTATCCCAGGAACGCGATCTTGGTGCCGTCCCGCTCGACGATGGCGGGTTTGCGGGCCTCCTTCAGGTCCCTACCCGCGCCAACGTGCGCGATGCCGGCGCCGTCCAGCAGCTCCATACAGCGGGAGAGGGCCTTCCAGCCCTTGGTCATGCTGGGGTTGTTGGCGTGGTTCAGGACCGTGAATCCCGCCAGCACGTACCCGCCCAGCACACCCGCGGGGTCCGGGCCACCCTCCCCCTCCATCCC
>CAZPYZ010000005.1:0-20477 GCA_964590215.1 uncultured Dehalococcoidia bacterium
AGGGAGGCGGGGCAAACTGCCGCTGCGTGAACCTGGGGTCTGGGGCGCAGCCCCAATGTCACCGGCTTTCCGGCCGTGCTTCTAGCGATGAAAGACGGGGTGGGGCCGCAGGCCGGGGAGCATCCGAGGGTGAGTGGGCGGGCCCACCAACCGGGGAGGGGCCGTTTCAGAGGAGGTGGCCCCGGACTGTTAACCTCATCGTCGCGGGACTTGCCAGAATTGCGTGGAGGAAGAAGGAGGAAGAACAGATGAATCGGAAGCGCGACTCCTTGGCCTTGGGAGTGATGCTGATGGCGGCCGGATGTGCTGCGCCGCAGGCGGCGGGGCCGCCTCAGGTGGCTCAGGAGCAGCAGCCGAAATACGGTGGCGTGCTCAGCGTCACCAATGAGTCAGACCCCTTCGACTTCGACATGAGCTACGGTGGGAAGACGACGACCAACAGCGAGTCCATCGCTCTGGTCTACGAAAGCCTCCTGGCCTTTAAGAACGGGCCCGAGATCAAACATACTGAGGCCGTGCTGCTGCCAGAGTTGGCGGAGCGCTGGGAGGTATCGCCGGATGCAAGGGCCTTCACTTTTCACCTCAAGAAGGGGGTCCGCTTTCCCGACGAGGGTCCTGTGAATGGGAGAGAACTGATCTCGCCGGACGTCAAATGGAGCTACCAGTACTGGAGCCGGTCAGGACAGTTCGTGGAGAAGAAGCTCCCGCCCAGCCAGATCGACTTCATGTTCGAAGGGCTGGATGCCGTCGAGACGCCTGATGCCTACACGGCGGTGGTCCGCTTCAAAGAGCCCTTCAGCCCCTTCCTCAGCTATACCGCCTCCAACTGGAACCCTATCGTCCCTAAGGAGATCTACGAGGCTGATGGCCACCTGAAAAACCGCATGGCCGGCACCGGGCCCTTTCGATTGAACGTGGAGGCTTCCCAGAAGGGGACCCGATGGATGTTCGAAAAGAACTCCGCGTACCGGGACCCGGGCCGTCCTTACCTGAACCAGATCCGGCGCCTGGTGCTGGCCGACGACGCGACGGAGCGAGCGGCTTTCCAAACGCAGCAGTTGGATATCCTGGGCAGCGGTCGCTCCGGAGCTGACTACAACGACGCGATGGAACTCAAGAAGGCGATGCCCTCGGCGGTGGTTCAGGAGTTCTTGCAGCCCAAGGGCTACCACCTCTACTTCACCGGGGCCCGGCGGGGCCCCTTCGACGATGTCCGGGTGCGGCGAGCCTTCGCCCTGGCTATCGACCGGGACGAGATGAACCGGGTGATGAGCGGGGGCCGAGGAGCCTGGGCCGCAACCGGAGCCTGGCCGGGGCTCTTCACCGACGAGGAAACCCGCCAGCTCATGCGGCATGACCCAGACGAGGCCCGGCGCCTGCTGCGGGAGGCTAGCTTCCCCTTCGATTGGGTGCTGGAGTGGACCAACGTCATCGAGAGCAAGGTCGCAAACGAGACGATCATCCCCCTGGTCCAGTCCCAGCTCAGCAAGATCGGGGTAAAGAGCGAGCTGAAGCTCATCCCCAGAGCCATCCAGCGACAAAGGAAGTATGCCGGAGACTACGACCTGGACATGGACTTCGCGACGGGGGCCCTCGAAGCGGATTTCGACTCGCTGCTGTTCGGGGGCTACTACAGCAAGTCCGCCCTGAATTGGTCCCATCTCAACGATCCCGAGCTGGATAAGCTGCTCTTTGCGCAGCGGCAAGAGACGGACGCCGCTAAGCGCCGTGAGTTGCACCGGACTGTCGTGCGCCGCATCGTCGACCAGGCCTGGGGCGTCGACATCATCTTTCCCGTGAAGGCGGCCGTCATCCAACCATACGTGCGGAACTACTATGCGCACTTCGCCCGACACGACACGCCAGTTCACGTCTGGCTGGACAAGTAACTGAAGGTCCCATCGAGAACCTCCGGCTGCGTCGAGCATCGTGCTCCGACGACCCCAGGGATAGAGGTACAATTGCGCCAACTGTGGAAGGAGGAAGACTATGCCCATCGCGCTTTCCCACGGTGGTTCCAACATGTACGTGTCCGCGGCGCCCTCCCGGGAAGTCCTGGTGGGTACCCGTGACGGCGTGGTCCTCCTGCAACGGGAACCCGAGGGCCCTCGCTGGCAGGTAGTCCACCGAGCCCTGATTGACCAGTTCATCAGCTCAATGGTTGTAGAGCCGGAGAGCGGCCTCGTCTTTGCCGGCGCCTGGATGGGCGGCGTCCACGCCAGCGCCGACGGAGGCAAGACCTGGGAGCGCCGGGAGAAGGGGCTGGCGTTGAACAACGTGTGGAGCTTGTGCGTTACCCGCCAGGAGAGCTTGGTGCGGCTCTATGCCGGCACCGAGCCGGCCCACCTTTTTTACAGCGATGACCTGGGGCTTTCCTGGAAGGAGCTCCCCGGCATGCGGGATGTGCCCAGCGTGGATAAGTGGAGCTTCTTCGACCGGCAGGCTCATACCAAGTTCATCGCCGTCGATCCCAGCGACCCCACGACCGTCTACTCGTGTATCGAGCAGGGCTCCTTCTTGAAGAGCACCGATGGCGGCGAGACCTGGCGCGAGCTGAACAGTCTGGGCTACTACAAGGACAAAGAGCGGCCCTGGGACCTCTTCTACGATTGCCATAAGACCGTCATCGACCCCCGCAATCCCGATCGGATCTTCGTGAGTGGGGGGGCAGGGCTCTACGTGACGGATGACGGCGGGAAGCACTGGGAGCGTTGGATGAGCCCGGACTGGGCGGTGGACGTCTATCCGGACGCCCTGGTGATGAATCCGCGCCATCCAGACATCATGTTCCTCGGCGCCGCCGCCCATAATCCGGCCCGCTGGCGCGATCAGGGGGTCCCCGGTTTCTCAGGCTCCCGGTTGTTCCGAAGCAAGGATAGCGGCCGCAACTGGGAGTGGCTGCAGAACGGCCTGCCGGAGGAGCCGATGCGCCAGGAGTTTGGGGCAGTGTGCCTGGAGGACTGGGGCCAGTCCTTCTCCGTCTTCGCCGTGACCACTGGTGGCGACGTGTACTGGAGTGAGGACCGTGGGGATAATTGGTTCCTTATCGCGTCAGGCCTACCTCCGGTCTCCAAGTCGGGTCATTACCGCAGCCTGAACGTCGGAACATTCCAGGGTCTTCCGCCCGTGGCGGTCGGGGCTGTGCGATAAAGGGCGGCCCATCGGGCCAGCCGCACACAGCTACACTGGGGCCGGTGCACGACAGTGGGTCTGGGAGCGCAGCCTCCCAGGCTGCCGGGGCGAAGGGGCGCGGCAGCCTGGCCTGCCCTGAGCGGAGCCGCAGGGATGCCTGCGCTCCCAGGTGGGCCTTAGGGACGTACACCCAGGGCCAGGCGGCCGAACCCCTCCATCGCGCTGTCCCAGGCAAAGGTGGTGTGATGGGAGGCCGCGTGCGCGTCGCGGTGAAAGCGCTGAATGTCCTGAGTGTCCAGGATTCCATGAGCGCCGCTGGCCTCGAAGAGCCGGTCCACGGCCCTGACGCAGAGCCTCGCGGCGAAGGCCTTGTCCCTCATTGAGCGGGCGCGGTCCTCATCGCTGAAGTCACCGCCCGCCGCGCCGCGCTGGAGCATCTCGCAGACGAAGTGCTGAAGGACGGCACGGGCGGTATCCACCTCTGAGCAGGCCTCCCCCAGCCGGACCTGAAGGGCCACCGACTCCGCCGTCCGGCCAGGCCCGGAGGTTCCGCGGAGGCGGCCCACGAATCCATCGATGGCTCCTTGGGCCATGCCGATGAGGGGCGCCACCAAATCCCAGCCGACCAGGCACCTCAAGGGCACCCGGTAGCTGACGCGGCCGTGAAGGTCCCACCCCGTCCAGTTCGAAACCCCGGCCAGCGCGGGGTCCATGGATCGGTAGGCGGGGACGAAGGCGTCTCTGATCACGATGTCCTTGCTGCCGGTCCCGGCCATGCCGGAGACAAACCAGGTGTCCACTATCTCGCACTGGGATCGCGGCACCAAGAGCCAGATGGGCCCGTTGGGGCCGGGAATGCCTGGCATGATCCAGTTCGCGGCATCGCAGCCGCTGGAGAAGTACCAGCGCCCTGAAACCCTGTAGCCGCCCACCACTGCCTCGGCCTTCGCGCCCGCGGGGTTCAGCGCACTGGAGCAGAGGGTATCGGGACCCGTCGCGTAGTACTCCTCCTGGCCCTCCTGTGGAAAGTGGCCCATCCACCAGTTGTGGTGCGTCCACAGGGTATAGCACCATGAAGTGGAACCGCAGCCACGGCCCAGCTCCGAGCAGACATCCAGCGTCTCGTAGAACTCCAAGCCGTTGCCGCCATAGCGTTCTGGTGCTCCGCTACGGAGAAGGCCCGAACCGGTGAGTTCTTTAACTGTCTCCTCAGGTACCCGCCGTAACCGCTCCGTGGCCGCGGCCCGCTGCCTCAGGACAGGCACGAGCTCCGCGGCGCGCCGCAGAAGCTCCTCCTTTGTGATCGCCATCGCGTTGGCCCTCCAGCGTGCGCCGCTTCAGTGAATGAAGATGGCCCGGGGAGGTGGAGAACAGCCGCGGAGCATCCGAGGGCGGGTGGGCGGCCCCACCGACGCAGGGTGGGGAAAGCCGAGAGCCCACGGCGTGCCCACATGGCATCCGCCCCGGCTAAATGAGGCCCTGGGCACCTTCATACGGGACCTGGTGCGTTAGCGAAATCTCTCGATGCTCTCCCGCTGACTGCAGGATCCCCAGGCATATCTCCGTGGTCCCTCTTGCCCAAAGCGCATCGTGCACCTTCAGGGGCGCGTCTTTGGACCACGCGTTGTACATCGCATCCAGCTCGACGGTGGTGTAGCGCCTGGAGTACTGGTCGCCTGCGGGGATGGGCTCGTCCCACCGTTTTTCGTTTCCGTAGATTCTGATCCCCTCCGCGGTCTGGCGCACGTCGCCGTGCTCGCAGCTTAGCACGGTGATGCCGAAGAAGGCGTGGTGACGTTCTCCTTCCCCGCTGATGATGCCGCCGCCGGCCCTCGGGTTCCCGAAGCGGGTCGCGTCCTTATGTGCGTACTCGGCACCTGGCGAGAAGCCAGCGATAAGCCGGCGGGAATTGAGGTTCGTGTCTGGGTCCTCCACCCGGCCGCGTAGCCCCAGACCCCAGGTCAGTTCGGTGGTGGCGAAGTGGGCGTAGCCGCTATAGACCAGGGTCGCCGCGGCCCCGTTCTCGAACTCCACGAAGGCCGAGTAGCTGCCTTCGATGGGCCGGTCTGGGTCCAGCGCCGTCGTCGAGGCCCGTACCCCCTTGGCCAGTCCTCCACACAGCATGCGCACGATATCAACCTGCACCGGGCCCTGCCGCATCACCAGACCTTCACCGTTCTTGGGGTCCAGCTCTTCCGCAGAGCGGGGGCGGTAGAGCCAGTCACTGTAGAACCAGGTGTTGACCATGACCGGCCGCCCCAGCTCACCGGAGCGGGCAATCTCGGCCATCCTGAGGATGGGCGGGTCCAGGCTCTGGGTGTGCCCAACCAGGATCCGTACCCCGTTGCGCTCAGTTGCCTCGACCACCGCGTTGCACTCTTGTATGGAAAGGCCCATGGGCTTGTCGAGGATGACCTGTTTTCGGTGGTCCGCCGCGATGAGCGCCTCCTGTGCGTGCATCCTGCTTGGCGTCATGATGTAGACCAGGTCGAGGTCTGGGCTTTCGGACATCGCCTCCACGCTGTCGAAGGTCTTGGCCCCGAACTGCGCCTCGAATTTCTGCCGGGCTACAGGCCGGGGGTCGGCTCCGGCCACGATTTTGACCCTGGGATGGATCGCGACCTCGCTCATCATCACCGTCGCCCCAACCCCCAACCCCCCGATGCCGACCCGCAAGACGGCCTTGCTTGGGCTGGTCATGGCTGTAGCTGAACTTCCCGGTGAAAGCCCCCGGTCGTAAGCGCCATGGCCACCGCCGGGGGTGCTTCAAAGCCGAGCAACGGTTCACCGGCCGCCCGCCGGCGTACCGCCTCGTCAAACAGCGGCCGGACGGCCTCCAGGTACGGGCTGTACCGGGCCTGGTTCTGGTAGTCTCCCGGAAGGGGGATAGTCAGAACTCCGCCTTGTTCCCGCTCCTGGGGCAACAGGATGCACTGATTCGCCGCCGAGTCTCGGTAGACCTCCATGGGGTCCTCCCCTCGGACCACTCTCTCCAACTGCTCCTCCAGCAGCTGCCGGAACATAATGATCCCGGCATCCGATTGGCCCAGGTGCTCATTCTCCCGGTCCGTGATGGGCCCCGGCGCCACCCAGGAGAGCATGTCCTGGCCGTCGACGTGGTCGTTGATGATTCGGCCCTCCTCGTCGTATAGGGGCACCTCGTAGAAAGGGATTGCCTCCTGTGGCGGGACTGGAACGCCAGGGCGGTAGGCGGTGTACCAAACGTGCCAGATATGGGTGTCGTCCACAGGCACCCGGATCTGAAAGGCGTGCACCCCGTGGCCGTTGCCCACCCGGAGGATATTCGGGAAGACCACCGGATGCCCGACCCTCCAGGGGTCGCCTTCCTCGGTATCGCCTTCCACGACCCGGCGCTTGACGATGCCGTGCTCGAAGCGGGCGAACCCGATCTTCTTGTGCCTGCGGTAGCGCTGCCGAAAGCGCTCGAAGCACTCTGGACCCTTGCGTTGTAGTACGTAGTTGAAGTAGTAGCCATGGAGCCACTCCACGTGGACCGGATCGAGGGAGTTCTCTTGGGCTTGTAGCCAGTTGCAAGGGACAACCGTGGCGCTGATCTGGCGGACTACGTTGTCCCACACGAAGAGGTCGTAGCGCGGGATCAGCGGCGCTGGCGCCGGACCGAGATAGGCCCAGACCAACCCTGCGAACTCGCGGACCGGATAGGCTTTCGTGGTGACGCGCTCCTTGAACGTGCTGTCCCAGGGCTCGGCTGGCTGCTCCAGACAGCGGCCCTCATGGTTGAAGAGCCAGCCATGGTAGGGGCAGCGCAGCCCATTCGGCTCTGGGATGCCGTATTCCATCGAGACGCGCCGGTGCGGGCAGGCTTCGTCGATGAGGCCGAGGTTCCCGCTCCGATCTCGGTAGAGGACCAGGTCCTCGCCCAGCAGCCGCACCTGCCGGACCGGCTCTTGCAGCTGCGCCGTCGCCGCGATGGGGTGCCAGTAGCGGCGCATCAACTGGCCCATGGGCGTCCCTGGTCCCACCCTGGTGAACCGCTCGTTTTGCTCCTGGGTCAGCACAGATCCCTCACGCCTTCCCGATTATTCGTCGCTCAGATGACACAGAAGGCCGTGTTATCATCGCGCCGGCCAACATAGTAACAAATAGCCATGCAACAATGCCGCCGCCGTACCTATCCATGAGTACCCGCCGCCGTTCTCCTCAACAACAATTTGGACTCCAGGCTGAGCTGTACGCGTCCAGCCGGTTCCATGCGGCCGGCGAGTCCCTGGACATCATCGCCGGCTGGGCCAAGCCGGTGGACAGGGCACTGGACGTGGGCGCTGGGGCAGGGTTTACCGCCTTCGCGGTCGCCTCCAAGGCGCGGCTGGTGCTTGCCTACGACCTGACGCGCGAGATGTTGCAGCAGGCCATCGCACTCGCCCGCCAAAGGGGGGTCGGCAACATGGCCTTTGTCCAGGGGACGGCCGAGCGTCTCCCCTTCGCCGATAACACCTTCCAGCTTTACACCTGCCGCACCGCCGCTCACCACTTCTATTCCCTGTCCGAAGCGCTGGCAGAAGCAGCGCGGGTAGTATGTCCCGGCGGTCAAGCCCTGTTCATGGATACCACCAGCCCGGATGATGCCGAAGCTGATGGGTGGCAGGACTCAGTGGAGCGCGTGCGGGATCCGTCGCATATGCGGAACTATTCCGAACGTGAGTGGCTCACCCATCTGGCCAGGGCTGGGCTAAAGGTCGAAAGGGTCGCCCCGGATCTTCGAACGCGCTTGACCTTCCGCGACTGGGTCGAACGCGCCGGCGCGCCGGCGGACGCCGTCTCGGAGTTGAAGGGCCGCTTCCTGGGGGCGTCCCCGAGCATCAGGCGCGCCTTTGAGATCGTTCCCGAGGCCGATGACATCGCGTTCTCGTGGCCGTCGCTAGCAATGGAGGCGCTAAAGGCCGGCGGTGCGGTAGGATCGCACCGCCGCCAACTCCCTACTTGACGGCCAGCAGGATGGTCTCGAAGCGAAAGTTCTAGGTCCCGACCCAACTGCTTTCGCTGATGTCGATAACCTGGCCATCCGGCCCGCGGTATTTGACCTCGTAGTACGAGCGGGGGCCTGACGTTGGAGCGTGGCTCAGGTCCACCCGGTCGAAGAGGGGTCGGGCCCCCGCCGCGTCCAGCTTCTTGCCCGTCTCATCGACGCTCTCCACGACGAAGCCAAGGTGGTCGATACCGGCGTAGCCGGGTACATCCCGCGGGGTTTCCCCCGTGCCATGCTCGTTCGATCTGAGGATCGCGAGGTTGATGGACCCGTCGGAGAGATAGCAACCGGAGGCGGCCTTCCCGACCTCTTCCAGCCCGAACACCTCCTTGTAGAAGGCGGCGGTCTTCTCTGGGTCTGGCGTGCGGATGGCGATGTGTTTGATCTTCGCCACGTTGACCTCCTTAGATGGGTTCTCTTGCCGCTTCCAGGATTGACTGAGCGATGGCAGGATAGCATCCACAGCGGCAGACGTTGCCCTTCAGCCACTGAGCGATCTGCTCGTAGGTGGGCGACGGATTTTCCAGTAGCAAGGCCTTCGCGGCCATGATCTGTCCTGAAGTGCAATAGCCGCACTGGAAGCCCAGGTTGCTCATGAATCTTTCCTGGAGCGGATCCAGTCGGCCCTCCTGGGCCAGTCCTTCAAGCGTTACGACCGCCTTGCCGCGCGCCTCCCAGGCGAGATAGGTGCAGGAGCTGACCGGGCTGCCGTCCACGACCACGGTGCAGGCCCCGCAGACCTCCGATTCGCAGGAGCGCTTGGCGCCGGTGAGGCCCAACCGATACCGCAGGAAGTCCAAGAGTACCTCCTCCACCGGCACCTCTCCGTTCCAGGCTTTACCGTTCACCGTCACCGTCAGCGGGACGGTCTGCAGGGTCCGCAGTACAGGTTTAGGCTTGTCCATTACTCATGCTCGCCGCCTGGGCCAGCGCCCGGGCCAAGAGTACAGCCGTTACGTGGAGCTTGTATTCGGCTGAGCCAAGGAGGTCCTCAACCGGCTGGAGGAGGTCCTTCAAATAGCCGCTCGACGAGGCAATAGCCCGTTTGGCTTCCTCCAGGTGTAGACCGAGAAGTTTTTTCTCGACCTCAGCGAGCCGCAGTGCTTTCGGTCCGACGCACCCTACAACGAGCCTGGCTGCGGCCACCCGCCCGCCCTCTATGCTGGCCGCCACGCCGACGTTGACGGTAGGGCGATGGAAGCGTTCGATGCGGCCGAAGGCGTGTCCCCATCCCGGTGGCAGCGGTGGCACTTCTACCCAGCACAGCAGTTCGTCGGGCTGCAGTGCCGTTTGATAGGGTCCCACCAGGAACTGGTCCAGGGGGAGGATGCGGTTGTCATCCTTCCCGGAGACGGTGACCGCCGCCTCGTGGACCAGCAGGGCTGTGGGAGGATCGGAGTGGGGATCGGCGAAACAGAGGTTCCCGCCCAGGGTGCCCTGGGCGCGGACCCGGGGGTTGGCCACCTGGGACTCTGCCAGGGCCAGCAGGGGGAGCCGCTCGCACACCAGTGGGTCCCGCTCCAGGCGATGGTGGCTAACGGTGGCGCCGATGCGGACGGCGCCATCATCCGCGGCGATCACGTTTATTGCCCCGATGCCCTTGACGTTGACCAGCCACCCAGGTTGGAGCAGGCCATTGCGCATAAGCAGCAGCAGTTCGGCTCCACCGGCGTAGACCTTCGCATCCTCGCCGAGGCGACCAAGCTCCGTCGCGGCTTCAGCAACGGAGGTGGGCTCCAGCAGGCGGAAGGGCGGGAGCATCAGGTGACCTTCCCAAGCGCTCGCAACACCTTCTCTGGCGTAAAGGGCGTCGACCTCATGGGCGCGCCGATTGCAGCATGGATGGCGTTCCCGATGGCGGGGGCCACGCAGGGAATGGAGGTCTGGGACACTCCCTTGGCGCCGAAGGGGCCGGGACCGTCCCCGGCCTCCAGGAAGGTCGTGTACATCGCCTGGGGGATCTCTGTCATCAGGGGCAGCCGGTACTGGAACGCGTCCGCATTCAAGACCTGGCCCTCCTGGTGGACTAATTCTTCGCAGAGTGCCAGGCCGAACCCCATCACCGCGCCGCCCTCCACCTGGCCCTCGGCGGAGCGCTGGTGGAGGACGACGCCGGCGTCGGCCACGATGGAGTACTGGAGGACCCGGACCTCGCCTGTCTCGGTGTCCACTTCCACGTCGGCGGCCGCGGCGCCCGCCGACCACTGGTCGAATGCCCCGTAGGCTGGGTCTTCAGCCAGCGGAGGCCGGTCCTGGCCCACGCCCCGCAGCGGCACCGCATCGGCCAGCTCCGCAACCTCCGCAAAAGAGAGGCGTTGGTCTCCCTGGAGGACCGCACCATCATTGATGCTCCAGTCCTCGGTCCGTCCTCCCTTCATCCGCGCCGCCAGTTCCACCATTGCCCGCTTCAGCTCACCACACGCGTCGACCACGGCGTTGCCCATCTGGACCGTGGTCCGCTGCGCATTGGTGCCTCCGAAACTCAGCTGATTTGTGGTGTCCGGTTTCTCCACGCGCACCTGGCCGCGAGAAACTCCCATGGCCCGCTCCGTCACGGCACTGATCATGGTGTACACGCCCTGGCCCATGTCCGCGGCGTTATGGGCGACTCTGATGCCGCCGTCTCGCTCCAGGGTGGCCATTGCGTAGGTTTGCAGTTCAGCTTTGCTCACGTGCCGCAGAGACAGAGCGACCCCACGGCCCCGCCTGAGCGGAGGTTCCGAGGATCCTTCGGGGCCGAGCGGCTCCAGGACTTTGTCCATCAGCGATCGGTAGTCCACGTCCAGCGGTGAGGTGGCGGATGGCGCCTCCCTCCCGTGAACCACGATGCGAGGAGGAATGTTCTCTTGAGGGAACAGCACATTGCGGCGGCGGAATTCCACGGGGTCCAGCCCCAGTTGTCGCGCGACGGAGTCCATGGCGCATTCGATGCCGTACGTCGTCTGGGTCTTGCCGGTGCCCCGATGGGGGATGGCAGGCGTCTTGGTGGTGAAGGCGCAGCGCGCCCGGACCCGCAGGTGGGGCACCCGGTAGCAGCCCCACGCGGACACCGTGGTGTTGTGAGCCCCTATCTTTGCCCCCAGGTCGTACGCCCCTGTGTCGACCAACAGGTCCACGTCCAGCGCCGTTAATCTCCCATCGGCTTTCACTCCAATCCGGGCGGCGTAGTCCACCGCGTGGCGGACCCCCACGTGGAAGCTCTCCTCCTCCCTCGCCACCAGCTTCACCGGGCGCCCGATCTTGCGGGCGATGGCGAAGGCCGTCATCATCTCCGGGGTGTGGCGCTTGCCGCCGAAGCCACCGCCCACATAGGGAACGCGCACCCGCACCCGGTCCGGCGGCAGCCCGAACAACCTCCCGACGTCCCGTACCGTGGCAAAGGGAGAGTTGGTCGGGATCCAGAGGTCGGCAATCCCATCGGCAAAGGCGAGCAGGCATGACCCGACGGGCTCAGTGGGATGGTGATACACCGTGGGAGAGAAGAAATGTTCTTCGAAGACCCGATCCGCCTCCGCGAATCCCTGCTGCACGTCGCCCCAGGCCAGGCCGTCCTCGAAGGCGAGGTTTGTGCCCAGGGTTTCGTGGACGAGAGGAGCGCCAGGAGCGAGGGCCTCCGCAGCGGAGAAGAGGGGTGGCAGCAGCTCGTATTCCACCTCCACCAGGTCGGCCGCGGCCCGGGCTGTCCTCAAGTCCTCCGCCACCACCATCCCCAGCAGGTCACCGGTGAAACGGGTCTTTTCGCGGACAATCAGGCTGGGATCACCCGTCCCCGCACTCTTCAGGCGCGCCCCATACTCCGCCACGTTGCCGCGGTGCAGGACAGCCAGCACCGCCCGCGTGCTCTCGGCTCGAGAGGCGTCGATGGAGACGATCCGTGCGTGGGGATAAGGGCTTTTGATGGGGGCGCCGAAGGCGAGGCCTGGCGGGTGGGGAAGGTCTTCTACGTACTGGGCCGCGCCGGTGACTTTCTCCAGGGCGTCAACCCGGGGCGCGTCGTTCGCAGTTGTCATGGTGCCATGAACCCGTGGTTGAGTCGAAATATCGCCTCTCCCTCTGGGAGAGGGCGGGGTGAGGACCTGGACATTTGCCAATGATATGCGGTCATAACTTCTCACACCGGACGCTGGCTACCCACTCCACAGGTGGGCGAACTGCGTCGCGACCAGCTGGTTGTACTCTACCTGCCCTTCCAGCACGCCGATATCACGGGCGAACTGGCTGGCCCGGGCCACCATCTCCGCCGTGACGGTGGGATCGTAGAAGGGAGCGTCGCGCGCGATCTCCATCGCGATGAGCCCGGCCTCCTCGCTAGGAAACAGGTACTGCGCCGCCCGAGCCGCCAGGGCGGGGTCCGTCTTCAGTGCCCGCTGGGTCTTCACGATGGCTCGGACCGCACCGCCTGCTATCTGAGGCTGCTCCTTGACGAGCCGTTCCGTCGTGATGAGCGCCGGGAAGGTCCAGTGCCGGGCCGCGGGCGGCCCATCGCCGCGGCGCACGTCCAGGAGAATTTTGGCGATGCCGCGCTTGGTCCCGAGGTCCGCCCGCAGCCCGTTGCCCCAGTAGCCGTCGGCCATGCCTTCCTCGATGGCCCGGACACCGTCCCACGCCCAGTTCGGGCTGGTATGACGGGGGGTGGGCACGATCTGGACGTTGTCCCGCTGGAGATCGATGCCCGCTTCCTCCAGCAGTCGCTTCAGCGTCAGGCCGGGTCCCGCCGCGGCGCTGATCCGCAGTCCCTTCACCGCATTCACCTCGCCCCGTTCCGCCTTGATATCGAACCGGATCGCGAGGAACCAGTAGGTGTAGTGGGAGAGGGCGCAGAGCATGGCCCCGCCCTGCCAGCCCGGGAATGCCCGCAGCCCGTTGTATGGCGAGCCGCCGAAGAAGTCGATCTCGCCATCCCACAGGGCCTTGGATGGGTCTGGCGGGGCGAAGACGAACTCGACATCGAGCCCTTCGTCCTTGAAGAAGCCAAGCTCGACGGCGGCGATCGCCACGAAGTAGGAGGGGGAGATGGCATCGGGCACAGTTAAACGCATGGTCTACCTCCTGCGGTGCTAACTCCTGTCTCCGAAGTTCGCACTAGACTTGGCTTCGGTGGTGGGGCCGGAAAGCCGCGGTGCAACCTGGGCGGGCGGGCCCACCGACCCGGGGGAGGGGATCTTCGCACCAACTTCAGAAACAGCCTCTCAACAGCCCGCCCTGTCCAGCCACTCTACTTTTATCCCGTAGTGGTTGTGGTTGGGCTTCGATGGCTGCCAGTTCTTCAGCCGGCAGGAGCTGAAGTGGTAGTAGACCCGGCTCACAGTGGGGACGTAGGGCATCACTTCCACCAGGTGCTCCTGCAGCTCCTCGATGATCTGCTTCCGCTTGGTGGGGTCCATCTCTCGTTTCTGCGCGGCCGCCAGGGTGTCAGTCCTGGCGTCGCTGAACTTGAGAATGTTGAGCCTGGACCTGCTCTCCACCAGATCGTAGACCCAGTAGCTCAGAAGCGGCTGCCCCCCGATGACGCCCCAGGCGAGGTCTTCTAGGTCGTACCCCTGCAGAATGACACTGAAGCTCCGCCCATCCACTTCGATTCTGGTGTTGATCCCCACCGCCGCCAGGTGCTGCTGCGCGACCTCCGCGTCCTGGGCATACTGGCCCGAGGTTTTCAGCTGGACGTTGAGACTTCCAGGAGGGTAGCCTGCCTCGGTCAAGAGCTTCTTCGCCAGCTCCTTGTCCTCCTTGAATCGCTCCCGCTTCTTGGCCTCAGGCCAGGTCCATTCGGGCAGCGCGGACGGGACGAAACCTGCAATGACCGCGCCGCCCTGGTTACTGGCGATGAGGTCGTCCCGCACCAGGGCGAGGGATATCGCTTTTCTGACCCGCACGTCCTTCCAAGGCGTTTTGGTGTAGTTGAACCAGATCCCTGCGTGAGTGAACTGCAGCTCCTCGAACCCGGGCGCCTTTGGGTTGGCCCGCCGGTACGCGTCGGCCTCCGGCTTCAGCAGTCCGAACGTGCCCGTGTGATCCAGTAGCCCTGCGGTGAAGGCGGCCACCTCTGCCACGTAGTCTTTGAATTCCAGGGAGTGGACCTCGTCCACATAGGGGAGCGGCTTCCCGTCATCGCCCTTTTCGTAGTAGTCAGGATTCCGCGTGGTGAACTCCTCCACCTCGGGCTTGAGACCCCCCTCCTTGACCATGAAGGGCCCCGTGCCCACCGCCACCTTGCTGAAATCCCCGTCCCGTTCGTGGATCTCCTTGGGCACGATGACGTTGTCGAAGTAGCCCAATTTCTGCAAGAACTCCGAATCTGGTTCGCTCAGCCGGAGGATGATAGTGGACGCGTCCGGCGTCTGGTGGCTAACCCCTTCCCAGAATGACTTCAGCTGGCCGCCTGCGAGTTGGATCCCGATGGTGAACGCCACGTCCGCGGAGGTGAAGGGGCGCCCATTGACCGGCGCCTTGTTGTGCCACTTCACGTCGTCCCGGAGCTTGATGGTCCAGGTCAATCCATCCGATGTCACCTCCCACCCTTGCGCTAGGACCGGCACCACCGTCGTGTCGCCGAAGAAGCAGCTTCTGGGTTGAAAGAGGGCCTGATAGACCTGAGACGGCGCGCTCTTCCGCGGGCCAGGCGCGATGGGGTCCAAGTTGGCAGCGGCCGTCCCAGAACGCGTCAAGGTGCCGCCTCGCCTCGGCGGTCCCGCGGAGCGCCAGTGCTCCTTCTCCGGCTCGCACTGAAACCCGGCGCCTCCCTCCTCGACGCGGGCCTTCACCTCCTCTCCCGTCCCGACGCCCCCGGGCGCGGGAGCAGCGCAGGCCAGCCCAATGAGGACTGGCAGGATCACCATCAACGCGTGCTTCTTCACGGTGCCTTCTCCTGTTCTTGGGGCCGGGGTTCGGCCCGGCGAAGATCCCACCTCAGTGGGCACTGCCACCTGCGGCGAAAGGCGCTCACTCTATTCTGTAGCGAGCATTATAAGCTGGTAGCTCTCGTGCCGCAGCGCGGCTGGCATCAATATGGAGCGAACATTTGAGGATCCACCGGGCCAGGGGCCATGCTCCAGCGATGAAACAACGGGAGGGGCCGCAAGCCGCGGAGCATCCGAGGGCGGGCGGGCGGGCCACAACCCGGGGGAGGCATTTCACTGGAGCAAGGGGGTCATCACTACTTGGGCCAATACCGACTGGCGATGGGGTTTGACACCGGTGGCGAGACTCCTTACGGTGAGGACCACATGGAACGCCATGGCTCGCCCAGGGAGCGGTCCACCGAGATTGAGGTAGTACGAGGCCGTGCCTAGCAGGGACTTACCAAGAATCTGAAAGTCCTGGACATCCCCGAAATGGACTTGGTTCCCGCTACTTCCCTTTTCATCCTCAACAAGGCGCGCCGCATCCCAACGCCGGTAAGCTCTTCGTGAACTGGTTCTTGACTAAGGAGGCCCAATCGATCTTCGGGAAGAACCTGCCGACCGACAGCGCCCGCACAGACGTGGAGCCGTTCGAACTTGCGGGCGTGGCCGCGCCCGACAAGCAGTACTATGAAGCCGGACACGAAGCGAATTTCGACTGGATCAAGGAGACCCAAGGGTTCATTAACACCCTAACTGGGCTGAAGAACGTGGGGAATTAGCCCCGTACGCGGAGCAACGGGGAGCGTAGGAGTTCATCTACGGGGAGTTGAGGATCACCACCAACAAGCCACCATTCCCACCTGGTGGAGTAGACTTTCAGCCTACCCGAGACTGCGCAGGCTGAAAGCCTGCACCACCAAGTCAGTTCAGCCAGTTTAGAGGTGGTGGATCACCGTTAAGCAGTGGGCCCATGACGCGCGAGGTCAGGAGGATTACTATGTCCGAACGCCTCTCCAGGCGTGACTTTCTCAAAGTAAGCGCGGCCGCCGGTACCGCGACGCTGGCGGCGGGGTGCGCGCCCGCCGCGGCTCCCGGAGCGCCGGGTGGGGAGGGTAGTTCGGGTGCGGGCAAGGCCGAATGGGAGCGGCAGTGGGAGGAACTGGTGGCCGCCTCGAAACAGGAGGGCCAGCTCAACCTGGTGACCACCGTCGGCGCGGGGTTCAAGGAGGCGGTCAAAGTCTTCGAACAGACCTTCCCCGGCATTACAGTCGATCACACCAGTCTCCAGGCCAGCGCCTTCGCGCCCAAGGCCCTTCAAGAGCGCAAGAGCGGCGTGTATACCTACGACGCCATCACCACCACCTACGGCACCGTCCCCCTGACGATGATCCCGGAAGGGGCCATGGACCCTATCCGGCCGCTGCTGTTCCGGCCCGACATCCTGGACGACAACGCATGGCGGGACGGCTTCGAGGCTGGCTGGCTGGACCTGGACAAGAAGTGGGGCTATGCCGCCTTCCAGGTGAAGTCCCGCCACTTGTGGATTAACACCGACATGGTCCGGGAGGATGAGATCAAGAAGCCCGAGGACCTGCTGAACCCTAAGTGGAAGGGCAGACTCTGGGGCGGCGACCCCAGGACCCATGGCGGAGGCTGGTGGCCTGGGACCATCCTCCGGCTCGCCATGGGCGATGACTTCTTAAGGAAGCTGTGGAAGGACCAGGAGATGGCCTTCAGCCGGGAGAACCGCCAGCTGGCGGAGAACATGTTTCGGGGGCGGTTTGCCATCGGCATCGGCGCCATGCCCGCCAGCGTCATCCCCGAGTTCTTCAACCAGGGCTTGGGAAAGAACCTGAAGCATGTGGAGCTGGTCCTGCCCGATGGGCGCGCTGCCGTTGAACACCTTAATGCCGGCTCTGATGTGGTCTACGTCTTCAGCCGAGCGCCTCATCCCAACGCCGCCAGGCTCTTCGCCAACTGGATACTCACCAAAGAAGGGCAGACCGTCTGGTCCAAGTGGGCGGAGAACAACAGCCGCCGTCCCGACGTGCCGGCGGTGGTAGACCCGAGCCAGCTCCCGACCCAAGGGGTCAAGTACGTCCAGATCGACAAGCAAGAGTTGGAACCCGAGTGGGTCAAAACCATCGACCTGGCCAAGGCCGTACTGAATTAACGTCCTTCCTGTGTGTGCGGCAGGGAAACGACGGCTGAGTGAGAGCGGGGTCTGGGGTAAGGATTGAGGGTTGTTGGCGCCGAGGAACTCTACTTCTGGGTTCCGCGGGAGCGGGCGGAACCTGGGAACTGTGAACTCCGAACTGTGAACAGTTATCGAAGGGAGGCCTGAGGTGGGTTGGCTTGACGGCAGCGTCGCCCTGGTGACCGGCGGAGGCTCGGGCATCGGCCGCGGCATCGTCAGGCAGTTTGTCGAAGAGGGGGCGCGGACCGCGGTCCTGGACCGGGTGCCAGAGCGTGTGCACCAGTTGAGCGCGGAGTTCGGCAAAGCGGTGGTGGCCATATCGGGCGACGTCACCAGCCTGCAGGACAACAAGCGTGCCGTGGAGGAGGCCCTCACCGCTTTCGGGCGGCTCGATGTCTTCGTCGGCAATGCGGGCATATTCGATCAGCGGGTTTCCTTCGCCGAGCTCAGCGAGAGCAACCTGAGCGAAGCCTTTGATGAGCTGTTCGCCGTGAATGTCAAAGGGTGCTTGCTGGGCGCAAAGGCGGCACTGCCCTCGTTGCTTGAGACCGAGGGCTGCATGATCTTCACTGCCTCCGTAGCTGGCTTTAACTCCGGTGGCGGCGGTGTGCTCTACACCGCTTCTAAGCATGCCGTGGTGGGGGTGATTCGCCAGCTAGCCGCGGAGCTGGCGCCGAGGATCCGGGTGAACGGCGTGGCGCCGGGCGGGGTCCAGACTGACCTACGGGGTCTTGCAGCCCTCGGCCAGAGCGATCGCACCCACTGGGCGGCGCCAGGTATTCAAGAGTCTCTGCGCGCGAGCGTGCCGCTGCAGCGGCTGATCCAGCCGGAGGACATTGGGGCGGCGTGCGTCCTCCTGGCGTCCAGGGAACACGGGCGAGCCATGACGGGCGTGATCATCAATGTGGACGCCGGATCGAGTCTCCGCATGGCGCCGCAGCGGTGAGAGGGGGACTGCCATGGGAATAAACCTCAGTGGACTGGTGGACGCCGACCAAGGGCTGGTGAGCCGGCGCCTCTTCATAGAGCCGGAGATCTACGAGCAGGAGCTGGAGCGGATCTTCGCTCGCTGCTGGCTGTTCCTGTGCCATGAAAGCCAAATTCCCCAGCCGGGGGATTTTTTCACCACGTACATGGGCGAAGACCCTGTGCTGGTGATCCGGGACACCCACGGCGAAGTGCACGCCTTCTTGAACGTCTGCCGGCACCGGGGCAACCGGCTCTGTCGGGCGAGTGACGGCAACGCCGCGAGCTTTACCTGCTCTTATCACGGCTGGACCTACGGCAACGACGGGAGGCTGGTAGGCGTGCCCTCCTTCAAGGAGGCCTACTATGGGGACCTGGACCGGGATAGGTGGGGGCTGGTGTCGGTGGCCAACCTGGCCAGCTATAAGGGACTCTTCTTCGCCACCTTCGACCCCGCGGCGCCACCGCTGCTGGACTACCTGGGAGAGGCGACCTGGTACCTGGACGCGTTCTTCGACCGGCGCGAGGGAGGGATCGAAGTGGTGGGGGGCGTGCACAGGTGGGTGGTACCCTGCAACTGGAAGTTCCCCGCGGAGAATTTCGCCGGTGACGGCTACCACGTGTCCTGGACCCACCTGTCGGCGGTACGGACCGGCTTCAGCAGTGACTTTCGCCTTCGTGCGGACTCGGGGGGCCGGGTATTGTCGCCCGGCAACGGGCATTGCATCATTTGCATCGGCCCGGATGACGTCTCTGATCCGCCCGTGCCTCAGATCCTGGCCTATGAAAAGGCGGTCCGTCCCGAGGTAGAAAGACGCCTGGGCCCCAGGCTGCACCTTGTCAACCCTATCGTGGGGACCATCTTCCCCAACTTCTCTTTCCTGCGGGCCGCCTCCCGCACTTTTCGCGTTTGGCAGCCCCGGGGACCCGACCAGATCGAGCTCTGGTCATGGGTCTATGTCGATAAAGCCGCCCCGCCCGAAGTCAAGGAATCCATCCGGCTGGCCGGTGTGCAGGGCTTCAGTCCAGGCGGCACCTTCGAGCAGGACGACATGGACAACTGGCAGGAGTGCACCCGCACAGCCCGTGGCGTTGTCTCCCGGCGCTATCCGCTGAACATGCAGATGGGGCTGGGGCATGACGGCCCCGACGAGGCGCTCATGGCCTCGGCCAGCGACTACAAATTCAGTGAGAGCAACCACCGGCAGTTCTACCGGCGCTGGGCTCAGCTCATGGCTGAGGAGTAGGAAGTGAGGAATTCAGGCAGTGAGGAAGCAAGGCGGGGCCCCTCATTTCCTCATTTCCTCGCTTCCTTACTTCCCGAGATCGAGCAGTTCCTGTACCGTGAAGCTCGTCTACTGGACGAACGCCGCTTCCACGAGTGGCTGGAGCTGTTCACCGAAGACGCCCGCTACTGGATGCCGGTACGGAGTAACCGTTATCCCAGGTCCAGTAAGGCCATCGCGATCCTCGATCCGACCCGGTATGAGGAGGCGGAGGTGGCCAGAGAAGATGAACTAGCCTTCCTGGACGAGACCAAAGAATCGCTGCGCAGGCGGGTGGCGCGCCTTGACACCGGCATGGCTTGGTCGGAGGACCCTCCCTCCCGGACCCGCCACATCATCACCAACATTGAGCTGGAGGCAGGCGATACGGACTCGGAGGTGAAGGTCTACTGCAACTTGGTGCTGTACCGGAACCGGTCGGAGACCGAGGAAGATTGGTACGTGGGCGCCCGCCAGGACCTGCTGCGGAACGAGGATGGGACATGGAAGATCGCCCGCCGCAAGATCATCCTGGACCAGAGCGTCCTCCTGGCCAAGAACCTGAGCATCTTCTTCTGACCGGCGCGCAGGACGCATGGCGTGATGCTTCCTGCACCAACCACACTGCACCAGGAGCATCGAGGGCTTAGTCGGAACCGTCACAGCGGGCTCAGCCGGCGGCCCTCGCGCCGGAGGAGTTCTTCAGGGGCCGTGGAGTAGTTATGCTATTCATCGACAACGAGACCCAACGGAAAGTCCTCAAGATAGAGGACTGCATCAACATCCAGGACCAGGCCTTCCGAGGCCTCCCAACTGGGGCTGCCATCCACCGTCCCCGCATCGACCTTTACGTGCCGAACGACCGGGAGGATGCCTACTGGCGCTTCGGCACCATGGAGGGGGCCAGCAAAGATCTCGGCGTCTTCGCCATCCGGATGAAGTCCGACGTCCTGACCTGGCCGCGAGACGAGGCGGGGAACTGGACGGAGGAGAAGTACTGCGTGGCGCCCGGCACGTGGTGCGGCCTGGTTTGGCTCTTCAGCACGTACAACGGAGAGCCACTAGCA
>CAZPYZ010000005.1:20487-23703 GCA_964590215.1 uncultured Dehalococcoidia bacterium
TATAAGAGACAGATCCAACACATGCGGGTAGGGGCCTGCGCTGGGCTGGGCGCCAAGTACCTGGCCCGGGACGATTCCCACGTGGTGGGAATGTTGGGCTCAGGCGGGATGGCCCATACCTCGCTGATGGCCTTTTGCGCGGTGCGAGATATCCGCCGCTGTCAGGTCTACAGCCCGACCAGGGCCCACCGGGAGGCCTACGCCGAGGAATTGGGCGAGGAGCTGGGCATCGACGTAGTAGCCGTCAATGATCCCCGCAGCGCCGTGCAAGGCGCCGATGTCGTCTGCATCGCCACCGACGCCATGGAACAGGTGCTGGATGCCGCCTGGTTGGAGCCGGGGACCCACGTGACCAACCCCGGCACTGGCATGGGCGAGGACGTCGTGCAGCGGGCCGATGTTATCATCCGGCAGGGCACCGGCACTTGGAGGCCCGAGACGGGCGATCATCCTCAGGCCTGGCGCGGCTATGTAAGTGGCAGCCCCGAGGAGATGGACCGCCTTCCCGGGCCGAAGGCCGGTTACCTGGTCCGAGGCGAATACCCGACCTTCACCGACCTGGTCAACGGCAACGCCCCCGGACGGACCTCACCGGAGCAGATCACCCTCTACCTGGACAATGGCAACCAGGGGTTGCAGTTCGCCGCCGCAGGCTACCTCGTTTACCAGAAGTGTCAGGAGCAAGGCCTGGGGCGGCAGATCCCCACCGAGTGGTTCCTGCAGGACATCCGGGACTGAAGCCATGCTGTTCTTGAACAATGACGATGTCGCGAGCCTGCTGACCATCGAGGACTGCATCGAGGTCATCGAAGACGCCTACAAGGAGTTGGGGGGAGGTCGTGCGGCACAGTTCCCCATGGAAGGGCGCATGGACCTGGGCGCTCCGTCGCCCGGCCCCGAACTGCACCGGAGGTTCGGCTGGGGAGCCATGGCCGGGGTCTATCCCAAAGGCGAGATGTTCGCTCTCCGGATGAAACTGGACATCCATTACCAGGAAGAGCAGGCCGGCGGTCACCGGACTCACGAGAAGTTCTGTGTCGAGCCCGGTACCTATTGCGGGCTCGTCCTGCTGGCCAGTACCCGCACCGCGGAGCCCCTCGCCATCGTCAACGATGGTGTCATCCAGCACCTGCGGGTGGGCGCCACCGCGGGAATGGCCGCGAAGTACCTGGCCAAGGCCGAAAGCCGAGTCCTCGGCATGATCGGATCCGGAGGCATGGCCCGCACCTACGCCCAGGCTTACCGCGCAGTCCGGCCGGTCGAGCGGATCCAGGTCTACAGCCTTACCCCAGCCCACCGGGAGGGCTACGCGGTGGAGATGAGGGAGCGCCTCGGGGTCGAAGTGGCCGTGATGAACAGCGCGGAGGAAGCCGCCCACGGCGCGGACATCGTGGCCGACTGCACCGATTCCATGACTCCCGTGTTCAACGATTCTCACTGGGTGGAGGAGGGCATGCACATCACCACCTATGGCGCCAACCGCATCGGCGCCGACGTGGTGCGCCGGGCCGACGTCGTGGTCCGCCACTTCAAGGGGAACGTCAGCGTCCAGGTGGGAAGGGAAAAGGACGAGGAAGAGCAGTTGTGGCGGCAGCGGAACCCGGCCTCCATCAGGTTCGAGGAGATGCCCCTGTTGGTGGACGTGGTGGCCGGGCGCATCCCTGGCCGCAGCGACGACCGACAGGTGACGTGCTTCTACAACGTCGTCGGCAGCGGCATCACCTTCCCCGCGGTCGGCGCACGGCTCTACCAGCGGGCGCGAGAGCGCGAGGTCGGCAGACAGGTTCCCACGGAGTGGTTCCTTCAGGACATCAGGGACTGAAAACGCGGTTGACAAGATAGGCCCGAACCGGGTTAGACCTGGCTGGCAGCGCCCGCGGGGTCGCTCGAAGTGGGCTGGTATACTGCGGAAAGCTTCAGTGCCTGAGTAGATCTGACCTGGAGGACCCGATGGCGAACACCGGCCTTCCCCTCACCGGCCTCAACGTGCTGGACCTCACCCGCGCTCGTGCGGGCCCCACCGCGGTGCGGCAGCTGGCCGATTGGGGCGCCGACGTCATCAAGATCGAAGAACCCGGCAGCGACGCCGCCACGGACCCCGTCGGCGATCTGCGGGAGGGCCCCGACTTTCAGAACCTTCACCGCAACAAGCGCAGCATGACCCTCAACCTTAAGCCGGCCGAGGGCAAGGCCATCTTCTTCCGGCTGGCCGAGGATGCCGATGTGGTGGTGGAGAACTACCGGGCCGACGTGAAGCACCGCCTGGGCATTGACTACGAGGCGGTCAGGAAGGTCAACCCCCGCATCATTTACGGCAGCATCTCCGGCTTCGGCCAGGACGGCCCTTACCGCGACCGGCCGGGCGTGGACCAGATCGCCCAGGGCCTGGGCGGTCTGATGTCCATCACCGGACTTCCCGGCCAGGGACCGGTCCGGGTCGGGATCCCCATCGCCGATCTCACTGCTGGAATGTACCTGGCTCAGGGGATCCTGCTCGCCCTCTACGAGCGGGAGCGTTCGGGGGAAGGGCAGTGGGTCCATACGTCCCTGCTGGAGGCCCAGATCGCGATGCTCGACTTCCAGGCCGCCCGCTGGCTCATCGGCCACGAGGTGCCGCCTCAGGCGGGCAACGACCATCCCACCGGGATCCCCACTGGCGTCTTCCCCACCTCAGATGGGCACATCAACATCGCGGCCTCTGGCCAAACGATGTTCCAGCGCCTGTGTCAGACACTGGAGGCCCCGGAGCTCCTGGAGAACCCTGACTATGGGGATCCTCGCAGCCGCTCCCGCAACCGGGTCGCGCTCAATGCGGCCATCGCCGGATACACTCGCGGCCGCACCAGCCAGGAGTGGGTCGGAGCCCTGAACCAGGCCGGGGTGCCCTGCGGGCCAATCTACACCGTTGATAAGACCATGAACGACCCGCAGGTGAAGCACCTCGGCATCGCAAAGCCGGTCGACCATCCCCGCCTCGGCCGGTACGAGGTCGTTGGGCAGGCGATGACTCTGAGCCGGACCGGCGGCCGGCCCGATGTTCGGATCGCGACACCGGATACGGGACAGCACACGGATGAGATACTAGGCACGTTGGGTTACACCGTGGAGGCGATTAAGGAACTGCGACAGAACGGGGTGATCTGACAGTCCACTAGGGGGCGACTTGTCGCGCTTGTGGCTTTTCGCAACCCCGCCTTGGCAGGAGCTTAGGAGCTC
>CAZPYZ010000006.1:0-3314 GCA_964590215.1 uncultured Dehalococcoidia bacterium
TTGATGAGGATGGTGTTCACATTCGGCAGGTCGAGCCCGGATTCGATGATGGTGCTGCATGCCAGCACGTCACATCCGCCTTCCGTGAACTCCATCATCGACCGTTCCAGCAGCTCTTCCGGCATCTGCCCGTGGGCGACCCCGAAGGTCGCCTCGGGAACCAGTTGTCGCAGCCGGTAGACGACCTGGCCCATGGTCTGGACGCGATTGTGAACGAAGAAGACCTGCCCGCCCCGCTCCAGCTCCCGTAGGATCGCTTGGCGCACCGTCCCCTCGTCGTATTCCATGACATAGGTCTTGATGGCGAGCCGCTCCTCCGGCGGGGTCTCCATAACGCTCATGTCCCGAACCCCTACCATGGACATATAGAGCGTGCGGGGGATCGGCGTCGCGGACAGGGTCAGCACGTCCACCGCACGCCGAAGCCGCTTGAAGTGCTCCTTGTGCGTCACCCCGAACCGCTGTTCCTCGTCGACCACCACCAATCCGAGATTTCGGAACTCCACATCCTTCTGCAGCAGCCGATGCGTGCCGATGACGACGTCCACCATCCCCGATCGAAGACCCTGGATCACCTCCTGCTGCTCGCGGTCAGATTGGAAACGGCTCAGGGCGGCCACCTTCACCGGGAAAGCGCTCAACCGCTGTGAGAAGGTCTGATAGTGTTGTTGAGTCAGCACCGTTGTCGGGACCAGGACCGCGACCTGCGTGCCGTCCTGGATGGCCTTGAATGCCGCACGTACTGCGACCTCAGTCTTCCCGTATCCCACGTCGCCGCAAACCAAGCGGTCCATCGGTTGCGGCCGTTCCATGTCTCCTTTCACGTCGTGAACGGCCTGAAGTTGGTCCGGGGTCTCGACGTAGGGGAAGGAGGCTTCAAGCTCTTGCTGCCAGACGCTGTCGCTAGAGAACGCGGTGCCGTTGCCCGCCTGCCGCGCCGCAGTAGTCTGGAGCAGCTCCTTCGCGACATCCGCGGCGGCGGCCTTCACCCGCGCCTTGGCGCGCTCCCATTCCTGGGTCCCCAAGTGGCTCAAGGCTGGTTGGTGGCCCCCTGGGGCCACGTAGCGCGTCACCCGGTCGATCTGGTCCGTTGGCACGAACAGCCTCCCGCCTCCGGCGTACGCTAGAAGCAGGTACTCCTTACGGGCGCCGGCCTGCTCGTCCATGGTCACCGTGTCGACGAAGCGGCCGATGCCGTGCTCCACGTGCACCAGGAAGTCTCCTGGAGCAAGGCCTTGAAGGGGGTGCTCCCGGACCGCGGCCCGGCGAGATGGCCGGCGACGGCCCTCCTTGACGAACCCGAATAGTTCCGCGTCGGTGATGAGCCGTAGATGGCCTTCGGGGAGAGCCAACTTCCAGCCTCCCGGCAGCGCCCCGTGCACCAGCGCAATCCCCCCCGGTTCCGGCGCCGTCGCGAGTTCCTCCGCTGGCTTGGCCGGAAAGCCCGCTTCCGTCAACAACTCCGCCAGGCGCTGCGATTGATGAGAAACGATGACTACTCGTTCCCGGGCGCGGCCAGCCCGGCTCACGTCGGTCAACGCCTCCCGCAGCTTTCCGGCGTATCCCGGCAGTGGGGAGAAGCCTAGCGCCTCTTCTTCCTCGCCACCCCAGCGGCCCAGCTCCCGTACGTTACCCGTAGATTGGATCCCTCGCATTAGCTCGGGCCACTCAACCAGAGAGTCTGGGAAGCCGGGCGTAAGCTCGCCGCGAAGGATGAGCTCGGCCCGTTCCGCGTCCGCCTGCTCGTGCAGTGCTTCCAGGCTGTGGCGCAGCTCGCCGGGCTCGTCCAGGACCACGAGGGAGCCGAAGGGTAAGTACGCCGAGGCAGCAGTGTGGTTCAACAGCGGGGCATAGGCCCAGTAGCTGTCGGGCTCTTGGCCCTGAGTGAACTGCTCCAAGTTCCCTATGAGCTCCCGGGCTGGAGGCAGTAACACCGACTCGATGATGCGAATCGACCGCTGAGATGCCGCATCGAACAGGCGCAGACTATCGATTTCGTCTCCCCATAGCTCCACCCGAACCGGCTCGTCCACATGGGGTGGAAAAACGTCGATGATCCCGCCGCGCCGCGCCAGTTCACCAGGGCCCTGGACGGTTTCCACCCTCCGGTATCCTGCTTGGAGAAGCCCGGCTGCGGTCCGTTCCCAGTCGAGGCGGGCGCCTCCTCGCAGCTGCACCGTTGCCGCCCGGAACTGGTCGGGGGAGACGGTACGAGAGGCGAGGGCGTGGATTGGGGCGACGACGACCAGGGGGGAGCCATCGCCGCGGCCTTGAAGCAGGGCGTGGAGCGCTCGTATCCGCTGGACCACTACCTGTCCATCGGGGTCCATGTGCTCGTATGGGAGCACGTCGGGCTCAGGGAACGAGTGTACTCGCGCCGCGGGCCCGAGCCACGCCTGCAACTGCTCGGCATAGGAAACGGCCCGGGATTGCCTGGCGGTGATAAGAAGCACCGGCGCCGGGTGCTCTTCCGCCAGCGCCGCTACCAGCGCGGCCTTCGCTTCTTCCAAGACGATTGCCTGTCCGCCGGTGCCTGGAAGTTCGCTGTAGGTGGAGCGGACCAGCGGTAGCAGAATGGTTAGGTCCACGGCAACACAGGGAGAGCTAGCCGCGGTGACCGGCTCTCTCCGGTGAGTATACCGGAGCACCGGATTACGGCGTTGACGGACACGGCTAATTAGGGTAGCCTAAGGCCCCCTGGAAGCCTGTCCTTATCCTGATAAGTGAGGGGCCGGCCATGTACCTGTGTCTGTGTAAGAGCGTGAAAGAGTCCGACATCAGGCACCTGGCCCACGGCGGCGTGTCGACGGGGGCGCAGATCGTAGCCTGGTTTGGGTTGGACGATGAAGAGGCCTGCGGCACTTGCCTGTTGCGCCTCGACGAGTTGGAGGAGATACTGCGCCGTGAGCAGGAACGAGGCGGTCTTGCTCAAGCGGTCGAGGCAGGCCAGCCTCTGCCCGATTGATTTCAAAGGAGGCCCCGGATGGAGGCAAAGCCCGGCGTCGTGGAGGCCCTCAATAACGTCCTCACCGCCGACCTCACCACAGTCAACCAGTATTTCCTATCCGCCGAGATGTGCTCCAATTGGGGGTACCAGCGCCTCTACGAAAAGTTCCGAGAGCTCAGCATGGCGGAGATGAAGGACGCCCAGGAGCTGATCCGGCACATCCTCTTCCTCGATGGAGTGCCGAATGTGCAGCGTCTGGGGACGGTACGTGTTGGAGAAACCGCCGACGAGCACCTCCGCCTAGGGCTTCAGCAGGAACGCGCCGTCATCGATGCTTTAAACGGTGGGATCCAATTGACGGCTTCGG